>JARLFY010000024.1 GCA_031296325.1 Acidobacteriaceae bacterium
GCGCGCTTCTCGTGAGAGCGAGATTCAGGAGCACGAGCAGCAGTTCGCCGCCGCGGCATCGCGATTGCGCCGTATTCAGACGCAGACGGAGACGGCCCCCGATCTTGACATGATTCGCGGCATGGAGGGCGACGCGGCCAGTACCTACTTCTCGGCGTTCGATCCTCTGATCGTCGCAGACAAAGAGAACTTCTACTTTCGCGGGCGCAGTCGAAGACCGCCGCAGGATAATCTCAATGCTCTTCTGTCGTTTCTCTACACCTTGTTGGCTAACGATACAGCGGCGGCTCTGGATGCAGTCGGTCTCGATCCGCAGGTCGGGTATCTGCACCGCGAGCGGCCAGGCCGACCCAGCCTTGCACTGGATCTTATGGAAGAGTTTCGTCCAGTACTTGCGGATCGTCTCGCCCTGACTCTCATCAATCGACGCCAGGTCACATCCGACGGCTTTCATACAACGGAGAGTGGCGGCGTGACGATGAACGACGAGACGCGCAAAACCGTATTGACGCAGTGGCAGCTTCGCAAGCAGGAGGAGATTATCCATCCTTTTCTTGAAGAGCGTGTGGCCTTCGGGCTGCTGCCATACCTTCAGGCGCTTCTGCTGGCAAGATACCTGCGCGGGGATCTCGACGGCTACCCAGCATTTTTCTGGAGATGAGGCCAGCCGAGCCTGAGCAACAGAATCCTTCGCTAGCATCAGTAATATCGGAGTCTATGTATGACCTTGATTGTGGTCAGTTATGACGTCAGTACGAGATCGCCTGACGGAAAGCGCCGCCTGCGCCGAGTCGCCCAGGCCTGCGAGGACTACGGCCAGCGGGTTCAATGCTCAGTTTTTGAGTGTTGGGTCGATCCGACTCACATTGCGGTTCTGAAGAATCGACTGCTGGGTCTGATCGATCCCATGACAGACAGTCTTCGCTTCTACTATCTGGGGGAACACTGGCGTGGACGCACGGAACACTTCGGCGCAAAAGTTGTACTCGATCCGCAAGGATCGCTTATTCTGTAAAGAGAGAAGCCACACAGTGCTTGGCGCATCTTAGCTATAGCTGTAATTTCATGAGATATTGTCGTTTTGGCTGTATCGACATGTAGCTTGAATCTACAGTCGCTATTCTTCCGACTATTGTCTTTGTCTGGCAAGGGCCAACGGCCCGTTCTATATTTAGCATGACCGAAGGCCTATGCGGTATCGACATATACACGTTGCTTTGCGACGCGGTTTTTAGGCGTGAAGTGGAAGTATCTAGCCGGGTGCCCCATCCATCGCGGTTTCATCAGCGATGGGGGAGGAATACAGTTCGCAGCGCAAGCCGCTTCTGCTGCTGTTGCCTATCTTTTGTTTGTCATTCCGCAGCGCAGGCCGAAGACCATGGAATCTTCCCGGCCAATCCCTCCGGCTGAACAGACTGCGGAAAGACTCGGTTTGGTGTGCGAGCATTCCCTCGGGGGCTAAAGATCGTTGAAATAGGTGACTTGCAGTGCGGCTAAAGCCGCGCCCTTTCAAACAAGCTAGTTATATGTCGATACAGCCTAGGAAATTGTTCAGCACAGAGACTGAGGGCTGAAGACCCGCGCTATAGCCATCGCGCAAGCGTCACCCCCCGATCCAGCTATATGTCGATACGACCTAGCTGTAAAGCATTTTTACGGCTACTGAAATGCACTATAATTTTGTCATTCTGAGCAAAGCGAAGAATCCCGCATTTTGCTCGCAGCGCGATACATTACACCATTGCTGAAAATGCTCTAGGGGTAACGAAGACTCCCGAATCTTGCTCATACCGCGATACTCTGCATCTTTGGCAAAGAGCTTCGGAGTATTGCGAGATGCAAATAGCATCGCTGATTGATCTATGATGCTGCGATTAATCACTGGATTTCCACAGGGAGCACCCCAAGCAAACATGGCTCGTACGCCATATTCGCAGAGAATCCCTGACTCTTCCCACTGCAATATAACCATATATTATTCAGTGGTTTATAAACTAATATTTGATTTTTCAATTTATGCAAGGGACAGTCTCGCCAAAGTGGTTTTTACTGTTCGCGGAATAACTGTTCGATCTGTTGAGATAAAAAGGTTTAACCTATATACAGTCGCGCCCCACACAAGGCGCGTGGATTGAAACTCGTCATTGCCGCACTGCTCATAGCTGGCACGTGCGTCGCGCCCCACACAAGGCGCGTGGATTGAAACCCCCTATTCCTTGGCAGTTCAATGAACGCACGATGTCGCGCCCCACACAAGGCGCGTGGATTGAAACTTTCCGGCGCAACCGTCGCGTTCAAGGCTCTCTACGTCGCGCCCCACACAAGGCGCGTGGATTGAAACACGCCGCAGTCCGGGGAGGTGTCGAATGGCTAAGTCGCGCCCCACACAAGGCGCGTGGATTGAAACTTTATAGCTCCATCGATTCCCCACCACAATCTCGGTCGCGCCCCACACAAGGCGCGTGGATTGAAACTGGTTGATCTGCGTCACTAGCTCGGCGGCGTGATGTCGCGCCCCACACAAGGCGCGTGGATTGAAACTTCCAAATTGCACTCGGCGGCGGCGGCAGTAAGGTCGCGCCCCACACAAGGCGCGTGGATTGAAACACCGATTACACACGCTATACTTTGTAGGTAGAATGTCGCGCCCCACACAAGGCGCGTGGATTGAAACACAATAGACCTTGACGATTTATTCGACTATGACGGCGTCGCGCCCCACACAAGGCGCGTGGATTGAAACCTTATTGACCTGCCATATTTGCAACGCCAGAAGTGTCGCGCCCCACACAAGGCGCGTGGATTGAAACACCATCTATTCTAATGATGGGCAGACTGATTTTCTGTCGCGCCCCACACAAGGCGCGTGGATTGAAACGTAGCCGTGACTCGGCAGGGGGTGCCTGACTCGCCGTCGCGCCCCACACAAGGCGCGTGGATTGAAACAAGCGCGAGGGGCCATCGAAGACAGAAGAACAAAGTCGCGCCCCACACAAGGCGCGTGGATTGAAACAAGACCCGCAAGGAGTACTACAGCCTCCAGTGGCCGTCGCGCCCCACACAAGGCGCGTGGATTGAAACGTCCCGGTTGAGGGTGCGGTTGCTTACGCGTGGTTGTCGCGCCCCACACAAGGCGCGTGGATTGAAACCATTTCTGCGGTCGCGCACCATCTGGAGTAGATCGTCGCGCCCCACACAAGGCGCGTGGATTGAAACTTCTCCTGTAGCCGCTTGAGCGCGGCGGCGTTGAGTCGCGCCCCACACAAGGCGCGTGGATTGAAACTGCGAGAAGGTCGGCGACCACTATCGGCGGCTGGTGTCGCGCCCCACACAAGGCGCGTGGATTGAAACTGTGCTTGAACCATCTCATTTAGAATTGCTACCCGTCGCGCCCCACACAAGGCGCGTGGATTGAAACTCCTCGATCACCATGCGCGAGTTGCCACAGGCATCGTCGCGCCCCACACAAGGCGCGTGGATTGAAACTTCAGGGCGAGAGCCGATTAGACCGAAAGTAGCCGTCGCGCCCCACACAAGGCGCGTGGATTGAAACATGTTCGCCCGCTTCCAGAGTGCACCGGGGTTGTCGTCGCGCCCCACACAAGGCGCGTGGATTGAAACTTGGCCTTGTCCCGTACCCGGCTCGGCTTGGCCGTCGCGCCCCACACAAGGCGCGTGGATTGAAACATATTTGGAGAGCAATCTGCGGACGCGATTGGATGTCGCGCCCCACACAAGGCGCGTGGATTGAAACCCCTTCCACGGAAATCAGCACGTCGGAGGATGGTCGCGCCCCACACAAGGCGCGTGGATTGAAACTGCTACCTTCTCAGCATCACTGAGATTGACCCGAGTCGCGCCCCACACAAGGCGCGTGGATTGAAACTGGCTTCCCTGCTTTCGCGGAGATGGATGGTGCGGGGTCGCGCCCCACACAAGGCGCGTGGATTGAAACCCGGTTAGCTTGCGATACCGTTCGCAATTCATCGGTCGCGCCCCACACAAGGCGCGTGGATTGAAACACCTCAAGGTTGCCTAAGAGAACAGACATCACGAGGTCGCGCCCCACACAAGGCGCGTGGATTGAAACCTGAAAGGATGCCCACTGTTCCGGTCAAAGCTACGTCGCGCCCCACACAAGGCGCGTGGATTGAAACCACACCGATGCACGTCCGGCGCGAGAGATGAGGTCGTCGCGCCCCACACAAGGCGCGTGGATTGAAACAACCTCATCGGCGCAACAGCCGACGACGCCCGCGGTCGCGCCCCACACAAGGCGCGTGGATTGAAACACAACTAACGCCAGCTTCGGCACCGGCGACGGCGGTCGCGCCCCACACAAGGCGCGTGGATTGAAACAAGCAACAGAACCGTGCGACCGCCGAGACAGCCAGTCGCGCCCCACACAAGGCGCGTGGATTGAAACACGCTGCAAAATGGCAACATCTACCGCTGGACAAGTCGCGCCCCACACAAGGCGCGTGGATTGAAACGATTGTCGAACCACAAACTAAAACGGAGGTTCCACGTCGCGCCCCACACAAGGCGCGTGGATTGAAACCTGAAGATGTTCTCCATCGGCGGTGTAGTACCCCGTCGCGCCCCACACAAGGCGCGTGGATTGAAACTGCGGAGTGAGGTCGGGCTTCTGAACTGTAACGGCGTCGCGCCCCACACAAGGCGCGTGGATTGAAACATGCGCTGTGCGCCGACTCTTCACGGGCGTATCACGTCGCGCCCCACACAAGGTGCGTGGATTGAAACGACAGCGTGGCCGTCAGGTTTCCTTGCCGCGCCGGTCGCGCCCCACACAAGGCGCGTGGATTGAAACATCGCTGTAGCTTTGAGCCATCAGGGCAATAGCCGTCGCGCCCCACACAAGGCGCGTGGATTGAAACCTTGTATGCAACAAGCCGAAGGCCTTCATGCCGCGTCGCGCCCCACACAAGGCGCGTGGATTGAAACGAGCCCTGCGTTCTGGGTGCCTCTTTATCTCGGCGTCGCGCCCCACACAAGGCGCGTGGATTGAAACGTCTAGTGGCAGCATGAGGATTCGCGTACGTGGGCGTCGCGCCCCACACAAGGCGCGTGGATTGAAACCGCCGCTCGCGATTGCTAGATGCAGGAAGCGCAGCGTCGCGCCCCACACAAGGCGCGTGGATTGAAACCGCGAAAAGATGCTCAAGGAATGCCGACGCCCCAGTCGCGCCCCACACAAGGCGCGTGGATTGAAACTCCATGAACGGGCTGAAGCAAGACTCCTCGCTCAGTCGCGCCCCACACAAGGCGCGTGGATTGAAACTGGAACGGGAGCGACGTCTACGACCTCGCATACTAGTCGCGCCCCACACAAGGCGCGTGGATTGAAACTAAAGCTGTCGAAGTGATTACGGAGGCCACGCGATGTCGCGCCCCACACAAGGCGCGTGGATTGAAACGATTAATCGGTGATCCCAGCTCAAAGGCGTTCAGCGTCGCGCCCCACACAAGGCGCGTGGATTGAAACCGACTGATAATCGGGGCCGGTACGCAACCCGGCAGTCGCGCCCCACACAAGGCGCGTGGATTGAAACGCGCAGGGAATCCAGTATCCCAAGGGCCTCCCCGCGTCGCGCCCCACACAAGGCGCGTGGATTGAAACGGCAAATACTGTGCTCGATACTGTAATGCAATACCGTCGCGCCCCACACAAGGCGCGTGGATTGAAACGTTGCCTGTGGTCGGTATTCGTTGCTCCAATCGTGTCGCGCCCCACACAAGGCGCGTGGATTGAAACGTGTCAACAACTATTTTCATTTTTTTGATTATTTGTCGCGCCCCACACAAGGCGCGTGGATTGAAACTCGCGTGATCTGGTAGGTTGCCACCGCCGTAGTGGTCGCGCCCCACACAAGGCGCGTGGATTGAAACAGAATGATCGTTGGCGGGTTGGATGGGGTGATGCAGTCGCGCCCCACACAAGGCGCGTGGATTGAAACTCCGGCTCGTCACGATCAACAAACCGAGCGGGATGTCGCGCCCCACACAAGGCGCGTGGATTGAAACTGTCCACGGCCCATTCCGTGAACTTATCAGATAGGTCGCGCCCCACACAAGGCGCGTGGATTGAAACTAAGAGGGCGTTGGTTAGCGGAGACATCAACACGCGTCGCGCCCCACACAAGGCGCGTGGATTGAAACCAACTCATGCGGTGGAGCGGACTAGCCATCCGGGACGTCGCGCCCCACACAAGGCGCGTGGATTGAAACTTCTAGCGCGCTTTGCCATGTACGTACTCCCAGATGTCGCGCCCCACACAAGGCGCGTGGATTGAAACGCGCTGAATACATTCACTCGATATATCCCGATTATGTCGCGCCCCACACAAGGCGCGTGGATTGAAACCCAACTCGCCGAGGCCACCGGTTTGCGGCTCTCCAGTCGCGCCCCACACAAGGCGCGTGGATTGAAACTTGCCGTTGCCCTCAACTCCCTGCAACAGCGGAGGTCGCGCCCCACACAAGGCGCGTGGATTGAAACGAATTACCAGACGATAGCAAGCGCCGCCGAAGCCGTCGCGCCCCACACAAGGCGCGTGGATTGAAACCCACACCATGCTCCCCCACACACGCGGCTTGCCCGTCGCGCCCCACACAAGGCGCGTGGATTGAAACCATATTTTTCTGGACACTTGTAAAAAAGCCTGCAGTCGCGCCCCACACAAGGCGCGTGGATTGAAACTAAAATTACAGGCGTCGTGTACCCAGGCGAGGCGGTCGCGCCCCACACAAGGCGCGTGGATTGAAACTAAAATTACAGGCGTCGTGTACCCAGGCGAGGCGGTCGCGCCCCACACAAGGCGCGTGGATTGAAACAATACCCGGCTAGCTGTTGACAATGCCGAGCCGTGTCGCGCCCCACACAAGGCGCGTGGATTGAAACTTGAAGCTGTGCGCCCTTCCCGGCCCAACGCCCGGGTCGCGCCCCACACAAGGCGCGTGGATTGAAACCCATCCGGGTTGCTCTGCATCTTCACACCCACCTTGTCGCGCCCCACACAAGGCGCGTGGATTGAAACAGCGTGTGACCCGGCACAGCACCCTGCTCAAGCTGTCGCGCCCCACACAAGGCGCGTGGATTGAAACACAAGCCGGACGAAGCGAAGGAGTGGCTGAAGGAGTCGCGCCCCACACAAGGCGCGTGGATTGAAACAATGTATCGGCGTGATAATCGCTTTTATGCAGATGTCGCGCCCCACACAAGGCGCGTGGATTGAAACCCCGAACCGCGCCACATCGCACGAGATAATCTTTGTCGCGCCCCACACAAGGCGCGTGGATTGAAACGCGCTGGCCACAGCCTATGTAGATGGGCAGGTGAGGTCGCGCCCCACACAAGGCGCGTGGATTGAAACCTAGTAGTCCTAGGCCGTATCGACATATACACTTTTCCTTTGTGCCGATAGCTGACCTTGCCCTGCGAAATGTCGCTCATAGCGAACTGTTCTAATGCGAAGGGGAGCGAATATGACGAAGGCGATGCGGAAGCAGTACACACTGGAGTTCAAGCAAGAGGCGGTATGGGTAGTCGACTCGGGGCAGAGCAAGGCGTCGGTGGCCCGCAGTTTGGGTGTAGTGGAGCAGACGCTGGACAACTGGGTCAAGGCGCAGCGCATGGGATCGTTGCAGGCAGCCAGCGGCAAGGCTCAGGTCACCGCCGAGCAGATGGAGAACCGTGGTCTGCGAGCGGAGTTGGCGCGGGTCACCATGGAGCGCGACATTCTCCACCCCACGGACCAAGACCTGTCCGTGGGGACCCCGATTTGGGAAAAGCGACGGCGTTTTTCGCGAAGGGCCAGCGATGAGATACGCCTTTATTCTGCGCAATAAATTGGTCTGGCCCACCTGTGTGCAGTGTCGAGTGCTCGAAGTCAGCGTCTCCGGCTATCACCAACATCAGGCGCGGCTGCGCAAGATCGCCTCGCGTCACCACGGACGAGGGTTGGTTGTTTCTTTCCGTGGTCATCGATCTGTTCAGCCGCAAAGTAATTGGCTGGTCGATGCGGCCCGATATGCAGAGCGAGTTAGTCGTCGACGCACTGGATCGTTCACTGCATTCTGACTACGACGGGATATATCCTACTGTACTGGCGATTTCTTCGATTTTCCACGGACGAAATCTTGCCTGCCCAAATTTCCGCAGCCCCAAGGCGTATAAAGAGCGTATGGGCGATTCGTACGCGTTGCACTCTCAGGTTCAGTCTGCGCTGGAGCGCGGCTGGAATGTTCTGACCGCCAATCAACGCGCTGCCCGCACTCTGCACCACGACTTCGACATGAATCAGCGCGCCCTCGGACGCAGCCACTGGGAACCTCCCGCGATTCATGCCTGGGACGAGTGGCTTGGCAATCTGTGGAATCGCCTGCTGCTCGACGGTCACGCCGCAGAGTTGCTGCTCAGCCCGGTGCAGGAGCATACGATCTGGCGAGCAATCATCGCGGCAGAGTCTGCCTCAGGCAGCGCAGCAAGCAGTCTGCGCCCCGTCGATTCGCTGGCCGAGCTGGCCGCCGAAGCATGGCGTCTGCTGCACGAGTATCGCGGTCGCCGACGTCTCGCCGCCTCGCTCGCCAACTCCGACACACGAGCCTTCGCACGTTGGGCAGCGGAGTTTGAGCGACGCTGCTCCCGCTCCCAATATCTGACCCGCGCCCAACTCCCCGAAGCGTTGCTGTCCGCCGTCAGCGCTGGTCAGCTCTCCCTTCCCATCGGGACGCTGCTGGTTGGCTTCGACACCAGAACTCCCGCGCAGCTTGCGCTCTTCGAGACGATGCGCGCCGCCGATGTCTCGGTCGAAGATCTCCAGGTGGGCAACGCGGCATCGAGCCTGACGCTCGCCAACGCCCCCGACGAGCGCGCCGAACTCGACGCCTGCGCCTGCTGGCTGCGCGCCCAACTCAGCGAGCGGCCAACCTCACGCATTGCCGTCGTCGTTCCCGCCGTCGAGAGCAACCGCGCCGAGATCGACCGCGCCTTCCGCCAGCGACTCGCGCCCGAGTTGAATGAGATCGAAGCGCCAACCCACTCTGGCCCCTACGAGTTCTCGCTGGGCGGCTCGCTAGCGCAGACCGCGATGGTCTCGACAGCGCTCGACCTTCTGCGCTGGGCCAGCGGTCCGTTGCCTCTGGATCGGGTCAGCGCACTGCTGCTCTCGCCGCACTTCGCCGTCGGCAGTTCAACCGAGAGCAGCAGTTCGCCGAATGCCGTAGCGACTGCCGCTTCCAGCGAAGAGCTGGCCCGCGCCGAGTTCGACGCGTTCGTCCTGTGTCGCCAACAACTGCTTCTGCCGGAGATCACGCTCGACGAGCTGGCAACAATGGTCGCGCACTCCCGACAAAGCGCGAAGTTGCCCGACTTGCAACGCCGACTGAACGCTCTGCGCCCAATCTTCCGCAGCCGAGAGATCGCCAGCGGTGAGCGAGCCCACGCCGACTGGGCGGAGATGATTCACGAACTGCTCACCGCCGCCGGTTGGGCCGCGCGCAGTCGCGACAACAGCGTCGAGTTCCAGACCCGGCGCAAGTGGGAGAGTGCGCTCGACGAGCTGGCAACCCTGGGCTTCGACTCGCGCTCCGACGGCACGCGAGTTCCGTTTCCCGTGGCTGTCGCCGCACTGACGCGGATCGCCGCGCAGACGCTCTTTGCGCCGGAATCGCGTCACGCACCCATCCAGATCATCGGTCCTCTGGAGTCCGCCGGATCGACCTTCGACGCCGTCTGGTTCCTGCGCGCCAACGACCTGAGCTGGCCGCAGAATCCCTCGCCGACGCCGCTGCTGCCATGGACGCTACAGCGCGAGCTAGCCATGCCCGGAGCCGATCCCGCGCACGACACCGCCCACGCTCGCCGCATCACCGAACGCATCGCGGCCAGCGCCCCGACGGTCGTCTTCAGCTACGCGCAGGACTCCGCCACAGAGGGCCATCAGCGCCCCTCGCCCGTTGTGTCGGGATTGGCGACGGGCTCGCTCGAACTCCGCAGCGCCGAACAGATCGCGCCCATTGAGGCCGAATTCGAGCCTATTGCGCTGCAAGCCTTTGCCGACGACGGCCCCGCTCCTCCGCCCGACCGCGTCCTCGAAGGCGGGGCGTCCATTCTGGCAGCGCAGGCCGTCTGCGGATTTCGCGCCTTCGCCGAGAAGCGTCTCTTCGCCTCCGCGCTCGAACCAGCCTCGCTGGGCCTCGATCCACGCCAGCGCGGGAGCCTCGTTCACACTGTCCTGGAGCTATTCTGGGCCGCGGTCGAGACGCAGGCTGCGCTACGCCTGCTGACCGCCGACGAGCGCGACGGAATGCTCGCTCACCTGATCGACGCCGCGCTCGCAGAGCTATATCCCAATCCTGCGCGTGGCTGGCCGAGCGCCTATCTCGACGCCGAACGCCAGCGACTGCTTAAGCTGCTGCGTCTCTGGCTCGACTACGAAGCCGATGAACGCTCGCCCTTCACCGTCGTCTCGCGGGAAGAGACGCTGCGCGATGTGCGGATCGGTCCGATGCGCCTCAACATCCGCGTCGATCGCGTCGATCGCGTTCCGCTCCAGCCTATGCAAGATGACGGCGAACTGGAGACCACTGGCGAAGTAATCCTCGACTACAAGACCGGCCTCGCCAGCACCGCCGACTGGCTCGGAGAGCGGCCCGACGCGCCGCAGCTTCCGCTCTACGCCGTGGTCAGCGCTACGGCAAAAGAAGAAACCACGGAAGCGGGAGAAACGGGCGCGCCAAACCTCGCCGGCATCGCCTTCGCCAGCCTGCGCCTCGGCAAAGACATGGGTCTGCACGGCTACGAGACCTGCGATGGCGTCCTGCCAAAGGCCGCCAAGATGAAGATGGAGAGTCTGGAAGCTCAGGTCGAAGAGTGGCGCAAGGTTCTCACTGCGCTCGCCGAAGAGTTCTACTCCGGCGAGGCGCGCGTCTGGCCCAAACAATATCCCAAGAGCTGCAACTACTGCGACCAGCGCCTGCTCTGCCGCCTCGATCCAGCCAAACTCAACGCAGCCGCAACGAACACCGATGACGACTCGGACGGCTCCACAGATACGGAGGCAGTCCTTGGCTGATATTCTTCCCTTTGCGACAAAGGCCTCCGCCGCACCGCCCGACGCAGCCGCTCGTCAGCAGGCGCTCGACATTCGCCAGTCTTTCATCGTCGAAGCTCCCGCAGGCTCCGGCAAGACGGGCCTGCTCATCCAGCGCCTGCTCAAGCTGCTGACCTCGGTCGAGCAGCCCGAGCAGGTTCTCGCCATCACCTTTACCACCAAGGCCACCGCCGAGATGCGCGACCGCGTCCTCGACCAACTGGTTGCCGTCTCCCAAACCGAGCCTTCCGAAGTTAAACCGGGAACCCCTTCTACCGCTGCCTCACCACAATGGATGGGAGACGACAATCGCCCGGAACCAGAGGCCGACTTTCAAGCCACCACCGAATCTCTCGCGCGAGCCGTCCTCGCCCGCGACCGCCAGCTTGGCTGGGATCTGCTCGACCACCCCCATCGCCTCAACATCCGCACCATCGACTCGGTCTGCGCGGAGATCGCTCGCGCCCTGCCCGTCCTCTCCGGCTCGGGCGGTCGCCTCACGCCAGCCAACGACGCCGAGCCTCTGCACCGCGAGGCCGCCCGCAGCACTCTGCTCCTGCTCGGCTCGGGCGACGCCGAGCTAGACAGCGCCTTGCGCGACCTCCTGCTGCATCGCGATGGAAACCTCGCCGAGTGCGAGTCGCTGATCGCCAACATGCTCAGCCTGCGCGATCAGTGGGGCGACCTGATCCCGCTCAGCGGGCCACAGCTCAACGAGGCTTGGCTCGACGCCAACGTCCTGCCCCGCCTCGAACTCGCCTTGGCCGAGGCCGTCCGCGCCGGACTCATCCAGCTCGAACAGCTCTTCCCCGCAGAACAGCTCGCCGAACTCACCTCTCTCGCCACCGAGTTCGCCCAGGCCGCCTCCTACAACCCCGAATCGCCATCTCCTGTCGCTCTCTGCGCCGACCGAAGCACTCCTCCAGAGGCCCACGCAAACCACCTCGACCACTGGCTCGCCCTGATGCATATTCTCCTGACCAAAAACGGAGAATGGCGTAAAGAAAGAGGAATTACCGGGAAAAACTTAAACTTCGACTACGACAGAAAACATCGTAATCACGCCCGCCTCGTCGCTGTTCTCAACTCACTCAACGGACGCGACGACCTTCTGCGCGCCTTCGCAAAAGTCCGCGCCCTGCCCCCCACGTACTATCCCGAAGATCAGTGGGCCGTCGCCAAAATCCTCTTCCGCGTCCTCAGTCGCGCCTTGATTGAGTTGCAGTTGGTCTTTGCCTCGCGCAACCAGTGCGACTTCACCGAGTTGAGTCTGCTGGCCCGTCACGCCCTCGACGCCGACTCCGGCCCCGAAGACCTCGCCGCAGCCCTTGGTGCTCGTCTGCAACACCTGCTGGTCGATGAGATGCAGGACACTTCCACCGGACAGTACGAGTTGATTGAACGACTTACCGCCTCATGGGATGGCTACAGCCAGACCGTCTTCCTGGTCGGCGACCCCCGCCAATCCATCTATCTCTTCCGACAGGCGCGAGTCGAACGCTTCATCCACTCCATGCGCACCCAACAGCTCGGCGATCTCCTATTGACTCGCCTGCGTCTAACGGCTAACTTCCGCTCTCAGAGCACTCTTGTCGAAGAGTTCAACCAAAACTTCAACTTAATCTTCCCTAAAGACGCCGAGCTGCCGTACACGCCCGCCGACGCGACCCTTCCCACCTCGCCTCACGCCCGCGCCACCGTCTGGCACGCCAACCCCATCTCGACCACGCCAGATAATGCGACCGCCGTTCTCTCCGCCGCCGAACTCAAGCAGCAACAGAGGCAACGCGATGCCTCGGAGATTTGTCGAATCGCCCGCGAATGGATGGAAAAACCGCTTCCACCGGGGCGCACAAAGCCTTGGGAGATCGCCGTGCTGGTCGCCGGACGCAGCCATCTTACAGAGATTGTCGCCGCTCTACAGCAGCAGAACGCGTTGGATCGAGTTCCCTTCCGTGCGGTCGAGATCGAGGCTCTCGACCAGCGGCAGGAGATTCTCGACCTCAGCGCGCTCACCCGCGCTCTGCTCCATCCCGCCGACCGGGTCGCCGTCCTCGCCGTGCTGCGCGCTCCGTGGTGCGGCCTGTCGCTGGCCGACCTGCACACCCTCACCGGTTCGGACGATTCCGCGCTGAAGAACTACTCCATCCAGAGATTGATGGACGAGCGCGGCCACCTGCTGCCAGATGAGACGCTCTGGCGACTCCAGCGAGTCTGGCAGGTTCTCTCCAATGCCTCTGCCCAACGCTCCCGCCTCGGTCTGACACAGCTCGTCGAACGCGCCTGGAGATCGCTTGGCGGAGACACGTGGCTCAGCAATACGCAGGCAGATAACGCTCACCTATTCTTTAGTTTACTAGACGATATTCAACTAGAACTAGAACTAAATCCTTCCACAGGGCTGCTCGACACAGCGCTTCTCCAACGTCGTCTACAGAAGCTCTTTGCCGAGCCGGAATCCATTCCCGCGGGCACTCCCTTCGTCGAACTGCTGACGATCCACAAGGCCAAGGGGTTGGAGTGGGACGTGGTTCTGATTCCCTCACTCGAACGCGGCCCGGGCAGAAATCCAACGCGACTGCTCACCTGGGCGGAGATCAATGCGCCCGAAACGGCTGATTTGCTTGAAGATCCAGAGGATGATCGAGCCGCTCACATCATGCTGGCCCCCATCGCCGGACGCGGGGAGGAGTCGAAGGCGCTGAATCGCTGGCTCAACGGAATTCAGAGCGCGCGCGAGGCAGCCGAGCGCAAACGCCTCTTCTATGTCGCCTGCACCCGCGCACGGGAGGAGCTACACCTGTTCGCCGCTCCCCAGATCTCGTCCAAAGGCGAGATTGTTCCCCAATTCAACTGTCTGCTCAAGGCCGCATGGTCCGCCGCCGATCTTCATTTTGCAACAACCAGTACGCCATCTGCGGGCGTAGATCAGGAAGCCGCAGCCCCATCTCTCGCGCCGACGTCCCTGACAATGCCAAGTGCGACTCCGCGTGCAGAAAGCTCCACCGACGAGCCGCTTGTCCTCGATCTTGCCGCCGCCGCGACCCCGCCTCTTGCCGCCAAAGTCCAGCCTCAGGCCACGGTCGAGCGTCTGCCGACCGGCTTCGATCCCGCTGCGCGCTTTGCTGCTGCTCGCTCCTACAGACTTCCCTATGGTGATGCCGACAGCTTCACGGCATCCAGCCAGAACCAGTTTTTGCGTCCCGAAGGCTCCTTCGCCGCGCGCTCCTTTGGCAACGTCGTCCACGCGGTGCTGGAGATCTTTGCCAGCCGCATCGTCAACGGGGATTCTCCCGAAGCGCTGCTGGCGGGGCTTCCCTCGCTCCTGAGCGCGATGCTTCGCGCCGACGGACTTCCCCAAGCCGCGGTCAGCCGTCTGGCGCGCGAGGCTTACTCCGCACTGGAAGCCACTCTGCGCGACCGCGACGGCCTCTGGCTGCTCTCGCCGCACACCGGAGCGGCCAGCGAGCTTGCCCTGACCGCGCTCTCTGCGCCAGAGTCTTCCTCCTCATCCGACACCAGCGGCGCATCCGCTCGGGCAATCTCGATCCGCATCGACCGCCTCTTCTACGCTGGTTCCGAACCTCACGCCGCAGGCGAAGACTTCCTGTGGATCATCGATTACAAGACCACAGCCCCGCACAGCTCCGTTGGCCTCGACGAGTTTCTCGCCCACCAGCGCGAAACCTACGCGCCACAGTTGGAGAACTACTCCCGCATCCTGACGCGGAGCCAGCCCACGCCGACCAAGGTTCGCCTCGCTCTCTACTTCCCGCTGCTCTCTCGCCTTGACTGGTGGGAGCTTCCCTAAGCTCGTCTGTGCAGGATTTTTATACGCAGTTCAGATGCATTTGTCGCAAACAAGAGGTTTCGCGTCTTGATGCGTCTAAGATAGACAGAGTCCTTATCTATATATTCCAGATGTTTTCGCGGTGATGCGTTTCTATGACAGAGTTCGTAGTCAGGTTGGCGGATGAGCGTGGCAAGGTGCAGGAGCAGACGCACACCGCAGCCACCGAAGAGGAGTTGCGCGCGCGCTTTACTCAGGCCGGATATTACGTCTACTCGGTGAAGGCACGGGGTGTTCTGGCGGGTGCGGGCAAGGCCAAGAAGGTCAAGCTGGAGACGTTTCTGGTCTTCAACCAGCAGTTTCTGACCCTGATCCGCGCTGGCCTGCCGATTCTCGGCTCAATCGAGTTGCTGGCGCGGCGACAGAAGCTGCCCCACTTTCGCGCGCAGTTGGAGGACGTTGCCACCCGGGTCAAGAACGGCGAGTCGATCTCCGAGTCCTTCGAGGCGCAGGGCGGATTCCCCATCGTCTACACCACGACCCTGCTGGCGGGCGAACGCTCGGGCAATCTGGAAGAGGTCTTGCAGCGCTATCTGGACTTCCAGCGCGTCTCGCTCACCTTCCGCAAGAAGCTGACCGCCAGCCTGATCTATCCCGGGGTTCTGATCTTCATGGTGTTGACGCTCTTCACCTTTCTGATTACCTTCGTCGTCCCGCGCTTTGCCGAGTTGTACGAGCAACTTGGAACCAAACTGCCCGCCATCACCTCCTTCCTGCTGCAACTGGGCAAGAACGCGCAGAGCTATGGGCTTTATTTTGTGGCTGTGGTTGCGCTGGCGATCTTCCTCTTCGTGCGCTGGATCAAGACCGACTCGGGCGCGAACGTGGTCGATCGCGTTCGCATCAGCCTGCCCTGGATCGGCCCGGTCTGGCTGAAGTATCAGGTGGGCCTCTTCTCGCGCACACTGGCAACGTTGCTTACGGGAGGTCTGCCGCTGGTTCCTTCGCTGGAGACCGCAGCGCGCTCCATCGACAGCCGCCAGATCGCCAACGCCGTCTTCCGCAGCGTGGAGACGGTGCGCGAGGGCAAGGGTCTCTCTGTATCGCTGGCTGCAACCAAGGTCATTCCGGAACTGGCCATCGAGATGATCGAGGTCGGCGAATCGACTGGAGCCTTGCCCCAGATGCTCAACTCCGTCGCCGAGTTCTTCGAGGAAGACGTGCAGACCAACCTGACCGCCGCGATGAGCCTGATCGAGCCGATCATTCTGGTGGTTATGGGCATCGTCGTCGCCACCATCCTGATCTCGCTCTACCTGCCCATCTTCAGCATGAGCGCCGGAACCGGAGGCGGAGGCCCGCAGTAGCCCTGTAGTAAGCTGTCAGTGTGAAGTTTGAATGGGACGAGGCCAAAGCGAGCAGTAATCTAAAGAAACACGGCGTTGCATTCAATATAGCCGCACGAGTCTTTTGTGATCTTCGCCGAATCGAAGAGAAGGACGTTGGCGACTACGGCAACGAGGCTCGCTGGAAGACCGTAGGGTTGATTGATACGCAAGAGATTGTTGTCATATACACAGAATTGGAAGACCGCCTGCGAATCATCTCGGCAAGGAGGGCAGAGACACATGAGCGAAAAGAATACTGGCAAAATCGTAACGTTTGAACTGGATCTGGATAACCCTCCGTCGTTGACCGACGAGGAGAGAGAACAGTTGGATCGACTGCGCACGATGAAGGATAAAGACATAGATCTCAGCGACATTCCTGCGCAGACCGATCTGAAGAACTGGCAGCGTCCAGGCCTGTTTGGAGGCCCCGCTGGCAGACTTCGCATGGCCGCGTTGAAGGAAAAGGTGCTTATTCTCGACGAGTCCGTAGTCGAGGGCTTCCGCGCAATGGGAGACGTCTCCCCGCAAAAGATGAATGCGGTTCTGCTCGAATACCTCTCCAATCACCGTAAGAGCGCATGAAGAGCGTCAACTTCAAGGACGCCCTCAATTCTGCGGCGACTCCTGCGCCCGAGTCTCTATTCGCTAAGGCAAGGAATAAACAATGAACGATATTTTGAAGGCTGACGCAATCTGGCGTTGACCTACGAGCTTTACGGGAGTCTTACAGAATATGGCTACGCCGGTTGCAGTGCCGCTCAGTGTGAGCGAGATGTCGATGAGCGAGGTGGAACGCGCGCAGGCGCTGGCGCGACGCTATCACGCGGAGTTTGTTGATCTGAAGAACTTCAAGATCCAGCACGATCTCTTCAAAAGCGTGCCGGTCGATCTGATGTTCCGCTACAACTTTGTTCCGCTGGAGCAGCTTGAAGGCCGTCTGGCCATCGCCGTCAGCGATCCGTCGAAGCTGATGATGCTGGACGAGATCTCCGGCCTGCTGGGGCAGCGACTGGTCACGCGCGTCGCCACCATCTCGCAGATCACCGACCTTCTGAAGAAGACCGAGCAGTCGCAGCGCGTCCTCGACGAGGCCAGCGAGGGTCTCGCCTTCGATGTGCTCACCGGCGACGAGAACTCCGACGAGAACATCTCCATCGAGCGACTCACCGGCGAGGACGACATCTCGCCGATCATCCGCTTGGTCGACACCACAATCTTTACCGCGCTGGAACGCCGCGCCTCGGATATTCATCTGGAGACCTGCGACGACTGCCTGATGGTAAAGTACCGCATTGATGGCGTACTGCAACAGGCCATGGCACCCATCGCGCGCGAACATCACCAGACGATCCTCTCCCGCATCAAGGTGATGAGCGAGTTGGATATTGCCGAACGCCGCGTGCCGCAGGATGGACGCTTTCGGGTGCGCTACAAGGGACGTCTGATCGACTTCCGCGTGAGCATCATGCCCACGGTTCATGGCGAGAATGCCGTGCTGCGTGTGCTGGATAAAGAATCGATGTCAGAGAAGTTCAAGAAGCTCTCGCTGGACGTGGTCGGCTTCGCGGCCAACGATCTGGAGCGCTTCCGCCGCTACATCAAGGAGCCGTACGGCATGGTGCTGGTCACCGGGCCGACCGGTTCGGGCAAGACGACCACGCTCTACGCCGCGCTCAACGAGATCAAGTGCGAAGAGGACAAGATCATCACAATTGAGGATCCGGTCGAGTACCAGATCCGCGGCATCACGCAGATCCCGGTGAACGAGAAGAAGGGCCTGACCTTTGCGCGAGGCCTGCGCTCGATCCTGCGCCACGATCCGGACAAGATTCTGGTCGGCGAGATCCGCGACGCCGAGACGGCGCAGATTGCCATCAACTCCGCGCTGACTGGCCACTTGGTCTTCACCACCGTCCACGCCAACAACGTCGTCGACGTGCTGGGCCGCTTCCTGAACATGGGCGTCGAACCGTACAACTTCGTCTCCGCGCTGAACTGTATTCTGGCGCAACGCCTCGTGCGCACCATCTGCGAGTTCTGCGCTCACGAGGTTCACTACTCCGACGCAGAGCTGGTCGCCTGCGGTCTCGATCCCGAGGAGTGGCGCAGCTTCAAATTTCGCGAAGGCGCGGGCTGCATGGAATGCGGTGGCACAGGCTTTCGTGGCCGCTCGGCGATCCACGAACTGCTCGAACTGGACGACGAGATTCGCGAGATGCTGCTCTCCAAGCGTCCCAGCAGCGAGATCCGCAAGAAGGCCAAGGCCAAGGGCATGCACTTCCTGCGCGACTCCGCCATCGAACGCGTCCGCGACGGCATCACCACGCTAAAAGAGATCAACAAAGTTACATTCATCGAGGCAGGAAGATAAGCAACACTAATCGGAAGGGCACTTTAGAGCAGTTTCTGAATTACTGTAGATCGCTTTGTTTGTCCTTCCGCAACGAAGCGGAGGAATCTGCTTTCCTTCATTCGCGAGGGTATATTCCATTACGAAAACTGATTTAAATACAACAAGTACACGATCAGGAATGGGCTTGATTTTGTAATCATTTTTGTTTATATTTATGAAAAGTTCAGAGTTCAAACGTTGGCTGGCGGAGCAAGGGGCGACCTTCAAGGTCGGGCAAGCGATCGCATCTAAAGGTTTCGTTGAATGGCCGGAACTCCGTTCTTCCGATGCGCAACAAGGAACTTGGAAGCGGATTGGTACAGGCGATCAAAAAGCAGCTTGGACTCAAGTAGGAGACTCAATGCGATACCCCATCCACATAAAACCCGACGGCAAGCACTTTCTGGTCACGTTTCCCGACATTCCCGAGGCCATCACGCAGGGCGAGAGCGTCGAAGAGGCCCGAGCGGCAGCGGTGAACGCGTTGGAGACCGCACTCGACTTCTACTTTGAACAAGCGCGTCTGGTTCCCGAGCCGTCTCGCATCCGACGCGACGCAGAGTTTGTGGAGCTGTCGGCGAGCCTCTCGGCAAAGGTTCTGCTGCTGAACGAGATGATCCGGCAACAGGTGCGTCCGGCAGAGCTTGCGCGACGACTACAGACAACGCCACAGGAGATCAACCGACTCACCAACCTTCACCACACCACGAAGATCGACGGAATCGCCGGGGCCATGAAGGCTCTCGGCAAAACGCTTCAGATTCGCGTCATCTAGTCTGAGGCACAGCTCTGGGTTACAGTTCCAAACGAAACACCAAGGGCTGAAGGCCCGACCGATAACGCGAGTACAGAAAGAACGGTTAGTCTAGGACAGCATGGAATTTATACCGAGAACGATGGGAACGCGGCCGCGACTGGCCTGCGAGGTACGCGCCGAAGGAGTTGTGGCGGCGCGGGCCGAAGACGCCTTCGCCGTACTCTCTGCGGTGTCGCGAGTGTTGCTGGCCGACGAGGTTGTCGTGCCAAGGCTGACTGCAATCGAGGCCGATGGCACGGTTGACAGCTCCACCGACGCCGTATCCAGCGTCGTAGGCGGCAGCGCAAAGGGACGAGCCGTGGTGGTCGCCTCTGTGCGCAAGGCGCTCGAAGCCGTCTGCCTGCGTTCGCGCGATGTTACGCTGATCGTCCCCGACGCATCAGTTCGCGTCCTTCTGCTGGACTTCGACGAGCTTCCCGCCAAGCCCGCAGAGGCTCTGCCCGTCGTGCGCTTCCGCCTGAAGAAGCTGCTTCCCTTCGACGCCGACGATGCCGCCATCAGCTATCAGGTGATGTCCACGGCGAAGAACCTCCTGCGCGTTCTGGCCGTCGCCATGCCGCGCGAGCTGCTGGCGGACTACGAGAGCGTCGTCCGCGAGGCGGGCTTCGAGCCGGGAGCAATTCTGCCCAGCACGGTCGCGGCTCTGGCCGGTCTGCCCGAGAGCGCCTCGCCGCAACTGGTCGTCAACGCTGGCCATGAGGGAGTGACCACGGCAATCGTGAAGGGCGGAGTCCTGCTGCTGCATCGCACGGTGGATCTTGGCGCAGACCAGCGCGCCGACGCCAACGCCGCCGCAGCCGCAACCACCAAATCCGCAGAGCTTGCCGCAGTTGCCGAGCTTGCCGCAAACGCGCTTCGCCTCTCGCTGGTTGATCGCGAACGATCCGCCGAGGAGTGGGCGAAGCAGGAACCGCTCAGCCTCGCCGAGCAGAACAGCGCCGCAACCACCCGCGAAGCCGAGTTGATCGAGCAAGAGGTTGCAGCCGAGATCGCCGAAGAGGTTGTCGCCGCTGAGTTGGCATCTGAACTCTCGGTTGAGGAATCTGAACTCGCCGCCGAGCAGAGCCAAAGCGAGAACGCCGACGAGGTTGCTCAGGCCGTCAGCGTCGCCGCAGCCTACTTTGAAGACACGCTGGAGACCTCGCCAACATCCATCCACGTCGCCGGAACGCTGGGCGCTGCCGCTCTCACCGAGCTGCTTGCGCAGGCCAACGTCGGTCCGCTCGCGGTCAACGAAATTATCCGCTCGGAGATGCTGGGCGCCGGAGCCTCCACCGCAGGAACTCACGGAGCAGTTCCTCTCGGCTGGCTCGCCGGAGTAAGAGGAGCGCTGGCCAACTAATGCGAATCTCAATCAATCTCGCTACCAAGCCCTTCGTCGAACTGCGTCCACTGTATGCGCGGCTTCGCCTGACCATGGCTGCGCTGGCTTTGACGGCCATCGCTCTAGGCGTCGGTCTGCACTACCTCAACGCACAGGCCCGCAACGAATCGGCGCAGATGGACTCGCTCAAGGCGCAGACGCTCTCCGTGCAACTCGAACGGCAGACCAACGAGGCGCGCATGAGCGAGCCGCAGAATCGCGCCATCCTCGAACGCGCCCACTTCCTCAACGATCTCTTTGCGCGCAAGAGCTTCAGTTGGACCTCAGTGATGATGGATCTCGAACGCGTACTTCCAGGCGGAGTGCAGGTCACCAGCATCGAGCCGGCCATCACCGCAGAGGGCGACGTAAACATCCGCCTGCGCGTCACCGGAGACCGTGATCGCTCGGTCGATCTGGTGCGCAATCTGGAACACAGCCAACGCTTCCTCTCGCCGCATCTGGCCAACGAGACCGCGCAGACGCAGGAGCGTGGCATGATCCAACAGGCCAGCCAAATCGGATCTCTCACAGGGGTGGAATTCGATATTATGAGCGGCTACAACCCCCTGCCCGCGTCGTCGACGTACAGCGAACCGGAGCAGACACCCAAGCCCGCTGGCATCAAGCCCGCTGGCAAAGGAGGTACACGATGAGCGCAGTGACCTCCCCGAATCCAAAGACCACACCAAGCAGCGCGATCCAGCAGGCGAAGGCTCTGCTGAACCCGCTGAATCTGCACTGGGCGGGAGTAGCTCTGCTCGCTCTGGTTAATCTTTATCTTGTTGCGCATATGATCTTCCTCTGGCGTTCGGCGAGCAACTACAACGCCGACGCAATGGACCAGCAACGCATCACGCTGCACGCCGCCGAGATCGCCGCGCTGCCCCTGCGCGGGCTTGATGCCAAGCTGGCGCGTTCGACCAATGAGGCAGACGAGTTCTCGCATCAGCGTCTTCCCGCGTCGGACTCCGACGTTGCCGCCGAGATTGGCACACTGGTCAAGAAGCAGGGCGTTCGCCTGACGCGCGCCTCGTACCAGCCCGCGCCTGTGTTGGTCGGCTCGTCGGGAGAGTTGACCGAAGTGCGCATCGACACTACGCTCACCGGGGACTATCGTCCTCTGGTTCAACTCATCAACTCGTTTGAGCGCGATAAGATGTTCTTCGTCATTCTGGGCGAGACGCTTACCGGCCAGCAGAGCGGCACGGTAAGCCTGCGTCTGCGTCTGAAGACCTACGAGCGAAGAAGCGTGATGCTAGCGACTCCCGCATCCGCTCGATTGCCCCTCGGCGAAGGCCAGTCTGCAACCTCCGGCAACGCCACCGCAGGAGGTGCGCGATGAAGATCGGCACAAATAATCGCAAGCAGACGATGATGGCCGCCGTGCTGGGAGTTCTGGCGCTCGGAGCATTTACATACATCTACGAAGAGGTCTTTGCGGGCAGCACTCCCGCACCCGC
This sequence comes from Acidobacteriaceae bacterium, assembly GCA_031296325.1. Taxonomy (GTDB): domain Bacteria; phylum Acidobacteriota; class Terriglobia; order Terriglobales; family Acidobacteriaceae; genus Edaphobacter. Next base: position 22,331 of record JARLFY010000024.1, read on the forward strand.
CACTGCCGCCCCCACGCTACCGGCCACATCCAGCAGCAAGCCCTCGGCGGACATTCCTGTATCCACGTCCGGCAACAAGCCCGCTACAGGAACTGCGGCTAAATCCGTAGGAACCACCTCCGCCGCGCTCGATCCGACGCTGCACATGGAGGCGATGCTGGTGACCGAGTCGGTCGTCTACTCCGGCAGCGGACGCAACATCTTCTCGGCCAATTCCGAGCCTCCGGTTGTGATTCAGAAGCCCATCGCTACGGCGCGAGTGGTTGCACCGCCGCCGCCAGTTCCCTGCCCGCCGAACTGTCCTCCACCGCCGCCACCGCCGCCACCACCCCCCATCGACCTGAAGCTCTTCGGCGTGGAGACCTCGGCCAACGGAACTCGGCAAGCCTTCCTGCTGCACGGCGACAACGTCTTTCTGGCCTCCGCCGGAGACATCGTCATGCGCAGTTATCGCGTGGTCTCCATTGAACCGAAGTCCGTCCGAATAGAAGATATGCAGAACAAGAACACACAGACGCTTCCATTGCTGACAAACTGATGACCAGAGATAAGATAGCTTTCAGAGACGAGGCAACTGCAAGACCGGCCACGGAGCAGGGCTTCATGCTTCTGGGTCTGATCGTGGCCATTGCCATCATTCTGATCGCGCTCAGCGTAGCTGCATCGAAGGCATCCTTCAACCTGCGTCGCGAGCGCGAGGCGGAGTCGGTGCGCCGAGCCAACCAATACGTTCTGGCGATCCGCCGATACTACGCAAAGTTCAAACACTACCCATCCTCCATCGAGCAGTTGGAGGGAACCAACAACGTCCGCTATCTGCGTCAGCAATACGTCGACCCGCTCACCGGCAAGGCCGATTATCGGCTGATTCCGTTGGGGCAGAACAAGACCACCGTGATGGGTTTCTTCGGCGAACCTCTGGGCGGAGTCGCAAGTACCGGTCTGGGGTCAGCCGCAGGAATGCAGGCATCCAATAGTTCCAACTCAAACAGCGCGACCAGCACATCGGGCTCGTCCACCTCGTCGAACAGCACCAGCAGTCAGATGGGATCGGGACTGTCCGGTACGACCGGCCCCATCATGGGCGTTGGCAGCAACGCTACGGGCGACTCCATCATCGCGGTAAACGGGCAGACGACCTACGAGACCTGGGAGTTTCTCTACGACCCGCGTCTGGAACAATTGAAGCTGGCAGCGACGATGAACAGCAACACAGGTTCGACGAACGCCAACGCTCTCGGGAACAGCACTGGCTCTTCCTCCACCTCGACATCCACCTCGACATCCAGCACGAGCGGCCAAACCTCTTCAAATCCCTAGCGCTCACGCCAGCCAGTCTTACCCCTTCCGTCGTATGCTTGTTGTACTTACTCTCATGGAGATTCTGCCGATGCGCCGTAGCGCCGTTTCATTGATAATTTTTGCCGCAAGCCTGATGCTCTCGAACGCTTCTTCTACAGCGCAAACGCCTGCGAATTCAAAGCCCTCCGTGGCAGAACCAGCCTGGGTCGCACGCAGCAACCAGTACACACAATTGCTGCTGGACGTACAGATGAAGCACTCACCGGAGAGCGCTTCGATGCAGGGACAGGCGCAGTACGACTCCGCGATTACCGACGCAACCCGCGCCGACGAGATCGCTCAGCGCAAGGAGTTGGAGGCCGTCCTCGCCAATCTGAAGAAGGCCGAGGCGAAGGAAAAAGATCCGAGCGTGCGTCAGGACCTACAGATTTTACAGAAGACCTTCGATCTGCGATTTCGTCAGGACGATTATCAACTCTCCCACAAGGTTCAGTTCGTTGACGCCAGTCAGGCAGTGTTTATCGGTCTGCGCACCCTGCTCGACGATCAGGTGGATGCCGCGCGGCGACCGTCAGCCATGCTTCGCCTGCGCAAGTACGCTGGCCTCGAGCCGGGCTACAAGCCGTTCACTGAAATGCTGAAGCAGCGCATGTTGGAGCAGATGGCCAAGCCGGGCGTAACCTATCCCACCGCCACCCAGATGGAAGCCGCCATGGCGCGAGACAAGAGCTACATCGGTGGGATGCAAAAGATCTTCGTCCAATACAAGCAGACTGGCTGGGAGGAACCCTTCGCCAAGTTACAGCAGCAGTTGGCGGATTACGACACATGGGTTCGCAAGGACGTCATGCCCAAGGCGAACTCCAACTTCCACTTGACTTCTGAAGAGTATGAGATGCACCTCGCAAGCTACGGCGTTGATCTTCCTTCAGCGCAACTTGCGAGTCAGGCTCGCGCAGAGTTCACCCAGATCCAGGCCGAGATGGCCCCACTCGCCGCCGAGGTAGCCAAGCAGCACGGATGGAAATCGACCGACTATCGCGACGTACTCCGCGAGTTGAAGAAAACGCAGATCAGCGGCGATGCTACTCTGCCCTTCTATCAACAGCGACTGAAGACGATTGAAGACACGATCGTTGCAAAGAATCTGGCGACCCTGCCCGACCGTCCAACAACCATCCGCATGGCGACTGTAGCCGAGACGGCGCAACAGCCTGCCGCGCACACCATTCCCCCACCGTTTCTGCATAACACGGGACAGAGAGGCGATTTCGTGCTGCCTCTCAATCCCCCCGCAGAGGGCGCGGCGGAGCAGCACAACGACTTCACCTACGACGCAGCGTCCTGGCCTTTGATTGCGCGAGAGGCGCGCCCCGGTCACGATCTCCAGTACGATGCGATTCTGGCGCACGGAGTCAGCAACGCGCGCGACCTCTACGCCGTCAACTCCACCAACCTTGAGGGCTGGGGACTCTACTCCGAGTGGATGATGCAGCCCTATGAACCCGCCGAAGGCCAACTGGCCACGCTGCAACAGCGACTACTGCTCACGGCGCTAGCCTTCCTCGATCCCGAGTTGCAGTCGGGCAAGATGGCTCCCGGCGAAGCGACCAAGGTTCTGGAGATCGAAGTCGTCCTCAGCCCAACTCTCGCCAAGCAACTGGTCGAGCGCGACGCCTTCCGTTCTCCCGGGCAAGCGATCAGCGAATACTACAGCTATAGCACGCTGCTGAAACTACGCACCGAGACGGAGACCGCACTGGGGCCGAAGTTCAACAGCAAAAAGTTCAACGACTTCCTGCTGGCACAAGGCCTGCTTCCACCCGACCTCCTGCGCAAGGCCGTCATGGAGAACTTCATCCCCGCACAGAAGTAGGATCTGAGCCTTTTCGGAATTGCTGTAGACCAATCTGCTTGTCGTTCCGTAGCAACTTTTTGTTTGTCATTCCGTAGCGAAGCGAAGGAATCTGCTTCTTGCTAGCCTTACTACGGTTTATGACATTACCGAAAAGGCTCTAATCTCCGCCGACTGCTATTGCCGTTCCAGAACGACCGCAAAGAATCCGTCGCAGCCATGCACTCCGGAGAGCGTCCGCAGCGCTCCGTCCCTTACTGCGGACTGGATCAACCCAGCGGCGATCTCCTGTTTCAGAACGCCAGCTTCAGCGAGCCGCGCAATCAACGGCTCTATCGGGATCCGTCGCAGACCGACCTCGTTTGCGACCGCCTCCACCACGCGCTCGTTCTCTTCCGGCTCCAGCGAGCAGGTCGAGTAAACCAGTCGTCCGCCGGGAGCCAGTCGCCGCAACGCTCCGCGCAGGATCGCGCTCTGCCGTTCCGCCTGCCGCGCCAGCTCCTCCACGCGCAGACGATGGCGAATCTCCGGATTGCGAGCCAGCGTCCCCGTGCCGCTGCAAGGGACATCGCAGAGGATCAGATCGAAGCTTTCTGCGACGGGAAGCTCCGGTCGCGTCTTCAGCACAGCATCCGTGGACGAAGCGTCCGCCACGGCGCACTGGATTCGCTCGACATACGCGAAGCGACGCAGCCGCAGAGCCATCAGAGCCATTCGCCTCGCGCTCGCGTCGGTGGCAAGAATCTCTGCGCCAAACGCATTTCCTGATTCCACTTCAAGAGTTGGATTCAGTCGCAGCGCCAGCATCAGCGTCTTGCCGCCCGGCGCGGCGCAGCAATCCCACACGCGCGCAGCGCGACCGGCGACCACTGGCAAAGCGACTGCAGCAAGCTCCGCCACCAGACGCGATCCATCGTCCATCTGCGGCGCGGCATCCCTGCTCAAAGGCTCAATTGGAGCAGTAGTCGGCGGCTCCGCCGTATCGTGTGCAACGAAGAGTCCGCCCGATACCGGCTCCCGCTGTCCGTACTCGCAGATGGCCAACGCGGCCTCGCGGCCATACGCGGCGACCCAGCGCTCGACCAGCCACAGCGGATGGCCCAGACGCTCGGCGAAGGCAGCCGTCGACTCGAAGATGCGTTGTCCGGGCTTCTGCGCCGCAGCCAGCTTGCGCAGAATGGCGTTCACCATTCCCGCGGCATGAGGCTGCCCTGCGGCGCGACACAGTTCGACGCTCTCATTCAGCGCGGCATGAGCCGGTATCCGATCCATGTGCAACAGTTGAAACGCGCCGATGCGCAGAGCCAAAGCCACCGGCTCGGCCAGCCGTTGATCGGGCCGCGCCAGCAGTTTGCCGATGCGCGCATCCAGCGCAATCTGCCAGCGCAGAACGCCCATCACCAGAGCCATCGTCAGGTTGCGATCCTCCAGCGAGAGCGCGTCGATCCGCTCCGAGTGCAGCAGTTCGTCGCTGTGCCCCTTGCCCTCGCCCACCAGCTTCAGAATCTCGAAGGCCGCAACCCGCGCGGGAGAAATTTTAGCAATCGACTCAGCTGCCGAGGCCGTCGGCCCCGCCGAAGCAGGCCGCGCCCGCACTCCACCACGCTTCACGCCCGAACGCACATCGCCCCGCCTTGCATCGCTCAAATCCCCAGCCTTTCGCCGCTCTTTATCTGAAATCCGCGCAGAAACTCCGCCGCGCTCATCCGCTTCTTGCCTTCCATCTGTACCTCGTCGAAGACCACAGACGAGCCATTGCATCCTGCAATCATCTCGTCGCCGCTCACGCGGAGAAGTCCGTTCTCGATGCCGCTCGCCGTGCCGACGTGCATGCGATGGACGATCAACTTCTTCCCGCGCAGACGCGTGTGCGCGCCGGGCCAAGGCTGAAATCCGCGCCAGCGATCATAGATCTGCTGCGCCGTGTGAGCAAAATCAATCAAGCCGTCCTCGCGCGTCAGGATCGGAGCCAGCGTTGCCAGCGACTCATCTTGCTTGCGTCCAACGAGCGTTCCAGCCGCAAGTTCCGTCAGAGTCTCGATCATCAACTCTGCACCAACACTGGCGAGCGAGTGGAAGAGATCCGCCGCCGTCTCGTCCGCTCCGATTACGACCTCACGCGCCAGCAGAATCTCTCCAGTGTCGAGTCCCTCGTTGAGACGCATCGTGGTCACGCCCGTCACCGCGTCGCCATTGGCCACAGCCCACTGGATCGGCGCGGCCCCGCGATACTTCGGCAACAGCGAGCCATGCAGATTAATGCAGCCCAATCGCGGCAGCTCCAACATCCACGGCGGAATGATCCGGCCATATGCGACGACCAGAATCGCGTCGGCCTGGACGGCCTCGATCTGCGCACGAAACTCCGCGTTATTGCGAATCTTCTCCGGCTGCACCACCGCGATTCCATGCGCCAGCGCGGCCGGCTTCACTGGAGGCGCATGCATCTCCATCCCACGCCCCGCCGCGCGATCCGGCTGCGTCATCACCAACGCAACCTCGTGACCCGCTGCGATCACCGCCTCCAGCGTACCCACGGCAAACTCCGGCGTTCCACAAAAGATCAGTCGCACCCATGCCCCTCAATCTTATCTCTCATCGAGAGCTTCTTCAGTGACCATGTAATCTATCGCGCTGCGAACAAAATGCGGGAACCCTTCGCTGGCGCTCAGGAGTACAACTCTGAGCCTCTCAAGCTACTCTACGAATGGCAACACCGTTCGCACCGAGGCGCAAAGCCGCCACCCTGCAATCCTGACGGCGCGAAGCACTTCACCACTCACCGTTCTTCTGCATTTTTTTGATCTTGCGCAGAACCAGTTCGCGCTTCAAGCGGCTAATGAGGTCGATGAACAGGACTCCGTTCAAGTGGTCGATCTCGTGGAGCATGGCGCGCGCCAGCAACTCCTCGCCCTCGACCTCGAACCACTCGCCATACGCATTCTGCGCGCGCACCTTCACCCACGCATCGCGCTTGATCTTCTCGCGAATCTCGGGAAGGCTGAGGCAGCCCTCCTCTTCGACCTGCGATCCCCTACGCTCGATCACCTCCGGGTTGATGAGCACCAGCTTGTCCTTGGGATTCTTCTTGAAGCTGACGTCGATGACAGTGAGCCTTTGCGGAATGGCAATCTGCGGGGCGGCCAGTCCAATGCCCTGCGCCACATACATGCTCTCGAACATCTCCGCCACCAGCGTCCGCAACGCATCGTCGAAGACCGTGATTGGAGCGCAGATACGCTTCAGCACCGGGTCGGGATACTTCACAATCTCGTGGATCTTCAATGTTTTTTTTGTCGTCATCGTCTTCCCGAAGCCCTTGCCCTTTCCAACACTCGGCTCTAATATGTGCGAATCTGTTCGCAATAGCCTTTGTAGTTCCGCTCCATCTCGCGTAACGAGTCTCCGCCGAACTTCTCGATCACCAGTCGCGCCACAGCCAGCGCAACCATCGATTCGGCTGCAACTCCCGCCGCCGGAACCACGCACACGTCGCTCCGTTCATACGATGCTTTCACCGGTTCGCGGGTCGCAAAACTCACCGACCCCAGAGGTCGGCGCAGGGTCGAGATCGGCTTCAGATAACCGCGCACCACGACATCTTCGCCATTGGAAATTCCACCCTCGATTCCCCCTGCGTTATTCTGCTCGCGGGAGAACTTGGTGAAGTCTCCGTCGTTGCCATCGCCCGCTCCTGCATACGCGATCTCGTCGTGGACGACGCTGCCCAGCGACTCAGCCGCCGTCACTCCGCGGCCGATCTCGACCGCCTTGACCGCCTGTAGGCTCATCACAGCCTGCGCCAGCAGACCATCGAGCCGCTCGTCCCAGTTCACATGCGTTCCCACTCCCGGGGGCAGGCCATGCACAACCACCTCGAAGACTCCGCCAATTGTGTCTCCCGTGCGCAACGCCGCATCGACCTCAGCCTTCATGCGCGCCTCATCTTCGGCGTCGATGCAGTTCAGCAGAACCTCGTCCTTGGCCAGTAGAGCGGAGATCTCCGCCCACGTTGCCGACCGTTTCAGATCGGCTTTCCCCACGCGAATGACGTGGCTTGCGACCTCGATTCCCAGCGCGCGCAACAGCATCTTGGCCAGCGCGCCACAGGCCACACGCGCCGTCGTCTCGCGCGCGCTGGATCGCTCCAACACATAACGCGCATCGGCAAAGTCGTACTTCAAGCTGCCAGCGAGGTCGGCGTGTCCGGGCCTCGGGCTGGCGACGGCCTTGTGCTTGGCCGGATCACCCTCGCCAACGGGAAGAATCTCCTCCCAGTTGGCCCAGTCGCGATTGGCAATCGTCATGGCCACCGGCGAACCGATGGTCTTGCCATGGCGCACACCGCTCAGAAGGTGAGCCGTATCGCGCTCAATGCGCATGCGTCCGCCGCGCCCATAGCCCTTCTGCCGCCGCCATAGTTCACGGTCCAGAAACGCCTGCTCCACCGGAACGCCCGCAGGCAGTCCGCTCACCATCGCTACCAGGCTCTCGCCGTGGCTCTCTCCAGCAGTAGAAAATCGCAGCATCTATCGTCTCTCAGCTCTCTCAGCCCAAACCTAGATTGTAACAATTCCTCCGTTCGCCCCGATCAGAGAGAATGGAGAAATAAGGGGTGGAACGCTTTGCGGTATAACCATGCTCTTCCGAGCGTTGCCTACTCCAGATAGCGCTTGATCCAAGGGTCGTCGGAGTGAACCAGATCCTCGGTCGTGCCGTGGAAGACGATCTTGCCCTCGTTGAGCATCAGAAACTTGGTTCCTGCGTCGATGCCGCCGTCCGGCCCGTCCTTGGGGATAGGCTTCATCGCGCCAATCGCAGGATCGAAGCGATGGGTCGCCAGAATAAACGCATCCTGTAGGCGATGGGTCACAACCAGCGAGGTGGTATGCGAGACGTCGCGCTGCTTCATGACCAGCTCGATAATGGTGGTCGAAGTGATCGGATCGAGTCCGCCAGTGGGCGAGTCGTACAGAATCAGGTCGGGGTTGCTGATAATCGCCCGCGCAATCGAGACTCGCCGCCGCATCCCTCCCGAAAGCTCCGACGGGAACTTCTGGATTGCGTCCTCCAACTCGACAAACTTCAGCGCCTCGACGACCCGTGCGTGCGCCTCGGCCTCTGGCATGCGCTCCTCGTGCAGGCGATAGGCCACGTTATCCTCGACCGTCATCGAGTCAAACAACGCCGACTCCTGAAAGACCATTCCGATGCGTCCGCGCAGCGCGTAGACCTCTCGCCGCCGCATCCTCGCCATCTCCTCGCCGAAGACGCGAATATGGCCTTCGTCCGGCTTCAGCAGCCCGTTGGCCAGCTTCAGCAGAACCGACTTTCCACAGCCCGCCGGCCCCAGCAGGATCAACGTCTGTCCACGCTCCACCGCGAAGGAGATGTTCTGCAACACTGGCTTGCCTTCAAAGTAAAACGACACGTCTTCGAACTCGACCACTGGAGTCTTCAGGTCGGGAGGATCAAGTACGGCTGCGTCGCTGGAGGTCTCTGGCATAGGCGCTCAACTCCCGAAGATGCCGATCATGACTCGCGTCACCAGAAAGTCGGCGATGATAATGAAGACCGAGGAGACGACGACGGCCTGCGTCGTGGCGCGGCCCACGCCCTGCGTTCCGCCGGTCGTCTTCATGCCGAAGTAGCAGCCCACGGTGGCGATGATGAAGCCGGAGAAGATCGGCTTGGTGAGTCCCTGCACCACGTCGCCATGCACCAGACTGCTATAGGAGCTATGCAGATAAGAGCCGGCGTTGAGTCCCAGCATGCTGACAGCGACCAGCGTTCCTCCCGCAATTCCCGCCGTGTCGGCGATGATAGTCAGAAAAAACAGCATAAAGACGGTGGCAATCAGGCGCGGGGTCACGAGCTTGCGGATCGGGTCGGTTCCCAGCGCGCGCATGGCGTCGATCTGCTCGGTCACCTTCATCGAACCCAGCTCCGAGGCCATTCCGGCGGCGTTGCGCCCGGAGACCATCAGCCCGGTCAGCACCGGACCCAGCTCCTTGACCATCGACAGCGAGACCAGCGAACCGGTCATCGAGACAGCTCCGAACTCCTGGAGCGCAGTGACCGACTGTAGCGCCAGAACGCATCCGGTAAAGAAGCCGCTCATGATGATGATCGGCATCGAACCCACGCCGATTGAGTCCATCTGGGTGAAGATGTCGGCCCAGTAACGCGGCCGCGTGAAGATGTCGGCGATCGCCGTCCAGGACAGGATGGAGTACTCCTGCACGGCGGCAATCTGCTTCTTGATGAGAGCTTCTGGGGACAGTAAAGTCATAGCTTCTAAGGCTCAGGTTATCAGATGCAGCCTGCACACGGCTAAACTTTGCACTCCGCAGCCCTGCAAGAATCCAGTCTTGACTGGCGATCCGTCGCTTCTCTGCCCATCTTTCAAAGTGACGCAACCGGAGAATCACTAACGGCGACATAGTCGTTTGCGCCGGTTTATTGGCTGCAAGCTGTCGGACTCATGGTTATGCGCGATCAATCCGATAAGAAAGAGGTGAACGAACTTACCAGAGAGTTTATCGCGGAGAGCATGGCCGGGTTGGAGCGAATGGAGCTTTGCCTGACCGAGCTGGAGATGCGTCCGGACGAGGAGGAACTGGTCTCGGAGATCTTCCGTGCCGTACACACAATCAAGGGAACCACAGGGTTTCTAGGCTTTGGCCGGTTGGAGAAGCTGGCGCACAGCGGCGAGAGTCTGCTGGGAGCGCTGCGCGATAAAAAGCTGAAGGTCTCCTCCGATCTCATCAACGGACTGTTGAAGCTGTTGGACGGTCTGCGGGCGATCTTGCAGTTGATCGAAGCGACGGGCATGGAGGGGGAGCGGGCGGAGGATCATGATAGTGACTTGATCGCGCATCTAGAGGAGTTGAAGATTCGCGGCATGCAGAGCCTCCAGTCGCGAAAATCTCCGGTTCAAGAGCAGAAATTAAAGCCCCAGGATTCTGCACCGAGGCAGGCTCTGGTCGTTTCGCCGACAGAAAATAGCCTGCTAACGAATTATTCTTCCGGCGATTCTTCCTCCGGCAAGGATTGGGCCATTACGATAGACGGGATTACGACTGGAGAGTGCGCGTCGGCGGAGAATTCCACGTCTCAGCAGCAGAAGAAGCAGCAAAGGACAGATGGAACGGCGGCCACGGGAGTTTCATCTGAATTATTGAGGCCGGATCCGTCGCTGCGCATCGATGTCGAGGTCTTGAACCAGTTGATGAATCAGGTGGGAGAGCTGGTCTTGACGCGCAACCAGATCCTTCGCTGCACCCCGGACACAAAGAACTTTCACGAACTCGCAGGCCGTCTGGACAGCGTGACGGCGGAGCTTCGCCAGTCGGTGATGCAGGCCCGAATGCAGCCCGTGGGCCATCTCTTCAGCAAATTTCCCCGCATGGTGCGCGATCTGGGGATAACCTGCGGACGACGGGTTCGCATTGTCTTCGATGGGCAGGAGACAAGGCTGGACAAGAGTCTTCTGGAGGCGGTTCGCGACCCTTTGACCCATGCGGTGCGCAACGCCGTGGACCACGGCATCGAGCCTCCGTCCGAGCGCGTGAAGGCGGGCAAACCGGTCGAGGGAGTGGTTTGCCTGCGGGCCTATCACCAGAGCGGATCGGTAGTGATTGAGGTGATCGACGACGGAGCCGGAATCTCCACCGAGCGAGTGCTGGAGAAGGCGATGGAACGCGGTCTGGTGACGCCCAGGGCGGCGGCGACGATGTCTCAGCGCGAGGCTCTGCAACTGATCTTCGTCGCGGGATTTTCCACCGCAAAGATTGTCACCAACGTCTCCGGGCGCGGCGTGGGCATGGATGTGGTGCGCTCGAATGTAGAGAAGGTGGGCGGCCGAGTGGAGTTGGAGTCGCGCGTCGGTTCGGGAACGACGGTGCGGATGCGGGTTCCTCTGACGCTGGCAATTATTCCGGCGCTGGTAGTGCGCAGCGGCGGCCAGAGCTTTGCTCTGCCCCAAAACGCACTGACCGAGCTGATCTACCTATCGCAGCGCGAGGCGGAGACTGCGGTGGAGCAGATCGGCACAACCGAGGTCTATCGCCTGCGCGAGCATCTGCTGCCGCTGATCTGGCTGGATCGCCTGTTAAATCTGGAGCATGAAGTCGGCAAACAGGAGGATGGGTTTTATATTGCGGTACTGGAGGCGGAGGGGCGACGATACGGACTGGTTGTAGACGACCTGAAGGCGCCCGAAGAGATCGTGGTCAAGCCGCTGTCGCCGGATCTGCGCGAGATTGGCGTCTTCTCCGGCGCAACGGTGCTGGGCGATGGAGTGCTGGCGCTGATTCTGGATGTTGCGGCAACTGGTGCGCGCGCCGGCGTTCGCCCCATCGCGGTCGAGGAGATCAATATTACGAGTGCTGATCCAGAGCCTGCGGAGTCAGCGCCGGTCGGCATGGAAGACTCGCTGGTGATCTACGAGTTGGGCAAGCGCGGCCTCGGCGAGAGCGCCAACAGCGAGCGGATGGCGATGCCTTTGAGCGCGGTGGAGCGGATCGAGAGTGTTCCCTTGCGAAATATTGAGTATGCCGAAGGAAGAGCCATGCTTCAGTACTGCGGCGAACTGCTTGCGCTGGAGGACGAGGGAGAGTTGTTACCGGAGCTGCATGCGGCCAACCGGTCGGCTGCGCCTGACGCACCGCAAAAGGCAGCGACCGTGTTGATCTGCCTGCGACCGGGCGCGCGCGGAGTGCGGCGCATGGGCATCGTTGTACGGCGTGTGCTGGATGTCTCTGCGGGAACGCTTCTGGCTGCGGATTCGGCGGAGTGCGACGGGCAGTTGGCCATGGTCAACCAGCGCGTATCCACGGTGCATTCCGAATTTACGCAGCGGGGTGGACTTCCGGTGTCGACCATGCAGGAGGTCGCATGAAAGACGCGCAGATCGCAGTGGCAGAGGAGAAGAACACAATCTCGATCTGTTCGCTGCGCGTGGGAGACGCCCTGTTCGGAATTGACACGCGTCAGATCCGCGAGGCACTGGGGAAAACGACGCCGCAGCAAGTCCCTCTTGCGCCGAAGTATATCGCCGGAGTAGTGCCGTATCGCGGAGATGTACTCACGACAGTAAGTCTGCGCGTACTGCTCGGATTGGAGCCTCTGGCCGAGACGGGCTGCATTCTGGTGCTCGACGATAAAGAGGACAATCAGCATTTCGGGGTGTTGGTCGATGGAGTCGGAAAAGTTCTGACCATGGACTTGAATGCACTCGAAGAAAATCCCCGTCGGCTCGACCCGCGCAGCATGGAGTTATTCGATGGGGCGTTCAGAATGGACTTTGGCCTGATGGTGCGTCTGAATCCACAGAGGCTTCGCCCATCGCGACTGGCCGCAAGTGGAATCTTTGCCACGAGAAAGCAGTAAAGACAGGGAAAATAAAGATGAAGGCTTTGATCGTAGATGATTCAAGGGTTCTCCGCCAATACATGCGTCAATTGCTGGAGAGCATGGGCCTGTGCTGCGAAGAGGCTGCCGATGGGATCGAGGCAATCGAGGTGCTGCACGGCGCATCGAGCTTCGACTTTATGCTGCTCGATGTCAACATGCCAGGGATGAGTGGACTGGAGTGCGTGAAGACGCTGCGCGAGCAGGGCTTGCAGCCGCCGATGAAAGTGATGATGGTGACGACGGAGGCAGACAACTCCTACATCTGTCAGGCGCTGGACTACGGCGCAGACGAGTTTCTGATGAAGCCGTTCACCATCGAAAGTCTGCGCGAGAAGTTGATGATGATCGGTCTGGCTGCATAGAACATTTTTAGTTTTACGGTAGAGCAGAAAATTATTGTCATTCTGAGCGGGCGAAGAATCCCCGCATTTTGCTTGTACCGCAACGCTCGACTTTATTTGTTTGCCATTCCGTAGCTTTATTTGTTTGTCATTCCGTAGCGAAGCGAAGGAATCTGCTGTTGTTCGCTCCACGACGGTCTACCCCATTACCGAAAACGCTCTAATCCGCCAGACGTTTGTGTTTCGACGTTGGACAATTGCAAGGGATAACGAAAGGGATGTTGCTATGTACACGGCAGCAAGAAGACCGATTCGAGTTCTGGCAGCCGACGACTCCGCAGTGATGCGCGGTGTTCTTCGCAAGCTCTTCCAGACGTACGCACAGAATCAGTCGAAGCAGCTTCCCGATATGAAGCTGTGCGGCGTGGCAGAGGACGGTGTGGAGTGTCTCTCTGCTGTTCTTGCCCTGCATCCCGACGTTCTGGTGCTGGACCTGGAGATGCCGCGAATGCATGGTCTCGACGTACTGGAGCGGCTGCGCGTGGAGGAGCCGGGACTGCCGGTCATCATGTGCAGTTCCTACACGGAGCGGGGAGCACGCGCAACGCTGGACGCGCTGGCCATGGGTGCAGCGGACTATGTTATGAAGCCCTCCAAACAAGAGGGCTTTGCCTCTGCGATAGAAACACTCTCCAGCCAGTTGTTGCCGAAAATTGCAGCCTTGGCAGGAGCTGGGTTTGAAGCTCTGTCTGGAGTACGCGCAAAGACCACACAGCAGGTCGTCGCGCAGTCGAGTTATCCTCTGAGTGCCGAATCTTCATCCGCCTGCGCAAGGGTGGAGATCGTGGTCATCGGCATCTCCACGGGCGGGCCATCGGCTTTGGAGGCGATGCTGCCAAAGCTGACTGCGGACTTCCCTGTTCCGGTGATGATCGTGCAGCACATGCCAAAGCTCTTTACCGGAGAGTTGGCCGAGCGGCTGGATCGTCGCTGCGCACTGCGCGTCCGCGAGGCCTACGACGGAGCCGAGGTGAGGCCGGGAACCATCTGGCTGGCGCCGGGAGACGCGCACATGGAGATCGCACATTGCACTACTGCCAAGAGCGCGGGCAGGCAGGCCGTCGTGCAACTTCATCAGCAGAGAAACCTGAACAGTTGCAAGCCTTCGGTGGATTATCTCTTCAGTTCGGCAGCCTGTCTCTACGGCGCCGGAACGCTGGCTCTGGTGATGACGGGAATGGGTTCGGATGGACTCAACGGCGCACGGAGCATCCATCAGACAGGTGGAGTCGTTCTGGCGCAGGATGAAGCCACTTCCGCGGTCTGGGGGATGCCTGGGCGCATCTTTCAAGCCGGGCTGGCGCGCAATCCGATTCCTCTCTGCGCACTGGCAAACGAACTGACAGCGCGAGTCAATGCACCGCGACGCCCCCGCGAGATTTCTGTCCCGAAAAGAGCGCCACAGTGGCAGAATCGAATCGCCGACTCCTCGCCGCGAACCGGGGTGATCCATGGGCTGCTCTGATTCCGACTACGCCTACCTTCGTCAGTTGGTGTTCACCCAATCGGCCAACCGGATCGACCGTTCGCGCAACGCCCTCTTTGAAACGCGATTGACGCCAATTGCGCGCATGGCCGGCGTCTCGGATCTGAAGGATCTGGTCAGCATTCTGCGCGACGATCCTGCGCCGCAACTGCGCCACGCCGTGGCCGAGGCGATGACCATCAACGAGACCAGTTTCTTTCGCGATGGCAAGCCGTTCGACGTTCTGCGCGACACCATTCTGCCCGACTTGATTCAGAGAAATTTCACGCAGCGAAGACTGCGAATCTGGAGCGCGGCCAGTTCGACCGGACAGGAGGCGTACAGCCTTGCCATGCTGTTCTGCGAACACTTTCCGCAGATTGGGAACTGGGACATAAAAATTATTGGCACCGACATCTCGCGCCACGTCATCGACTACGCCCAGCGTGGCCGCTATCGCCGTCTGGAGGTCAATCGCGGCCTTCCCGCGCGCATGTTGGTCAAATACCTGGTGCGTGACGTCGATGAGTGGGAGGTGACGCCCAAGCTGCGCGCTCTGTGCAGCTTTCAGTATGCCAACCTATGCGCGCCTCTGCCCAAACTGCCGATCTTCGATCTGATTCTGCTGCGCAACGTTCTTCTCTACTTCTCACCGCAGGATCGAAGCGGCGTCTTCAGCGACGTCTATCGCCTGTCCACGCCGGGAGGCTACCTGATGCTGGGAGCCGCCGAGCAGGCCGAGGATTCGACCGACCTCTTCCAGTCCGAGTTCGCCAAAGACTGTTACTTCTACCGCCCCACTCCAAGTCCTAGCGCAATTTCTGAGTTACTGTAGCCCGTCTTTTTTGTCATTCCGTAGCAAAGCGAAGGAATCTGCTTTTCTTCATTCGACGACGATATACACTATTATGAGAACTACCCTAGCAGCCAGTTTCTGCGGGAGTAACGCTACTCCGCGTGGCCCAGACCGTTCTCCTTGTACGCCTTCTGGAGTACGAAGAACGCCGCCTTCTTCTGCCCCTGATCGGAGACCAGCCCCTTGCGGTTGAAGCCGTCCTGAATCCCCGGTAACTCACGCACCGGCGAACGAAAGTCCATCAGAATCCACGGCGTCGAGCCGCGTAGTTGGGGAATTTTGTTCAGCATTCCGATCTGGTGGCGATAGATGCTGGCCTGATACTCCTCCGTCCATCGCTGATCGTCCGTACCGTGCAGCCCGGCCTTTGCGCCGCCGCCAAACTCGCTGACGATCAGCGGCTTATCGTAGGAAATCTTCCACTCGGTCGTGTCCGCCGTCTCCGGAGTTCCTTCGTACCAGCCAATGTACTCATTGAAACCGATCACATCCAGAGCCTTGCCCAGCGGGTCGTCAATGTACTTGGTCCTGGCATCGCCGTGGACGAGCAACGCCGCCGTCACTAGCCGCGTTGGGTCTTCCTGATGCACAAACTCCGCCGAGCGAGTCAGAAACGACGTGCGCGCTGCCTTGTTCGGCGTCTCGTTGGCGATCGACCACAGAATCACCGAAGCCTTGTCGCGATCGCGGCGAATCTCCTCGTGAATCTGCTGTTCGGACTTGGCAAAAACTTCTTCTTTCTCAAACTGAACCGCCCAGTAGACGGGAACCTCCGACCAGACCAGAATTCCCATCTTGTCCGCCGCGCGCGTCATGCGCTGGTCGTGCGGGTAGTGGGCGAGGCGCACGAAGTTCGCGCCCAGATCCTTTGCCCAGCCCAGCAGCGTGTCCACGTCCTGATCGTTGTCCACGCGCCCAGAGCGGAACGGGGCCTCGGCGTGAACGCTGACTCCGTGCAGCACAATCGGCTTGCCGTTGAGCAGAATCTTCGAGCCCGAGGTCTCGATGGTGCGAAAGCCCAACTCATCGGTCAGCGTGTCCTGAGCCGAAGCAAGGCCAGCCTTCAGCACAACGTGGTACAGCTTGGGATTCTCCGGCGACCAGAGCGAGAGTCCTGTCGCGGGAAGACTAATGGCAACGCGACCGTTGGCGTCCGTGACTCCCTCGGCGTGCAGCTTGGCCTCGGGCAGTTCAACCGAGACATGCGTCCCCGGCTTCGCTCCCTCCACATGGACGTAGCCTTCAATAAGGCTGCGCGTGGCGCGATCCAGATGCAGATCGAAGTCGTCTATGAAGCTGTCGGGAACGTTGACCAGCGATACATCGCGCGTCAGTCCGCCATAGTTGAACCAGTCCGTCTTGAGCGTGGGAATGCCATCGGCGATGCGCGTGTCGTCGACGAAGATGACGACGCTGTTGTCGCCCGCCTTGGCCGCATGCGTCGCCTCGCAGTCGAAGGGCGTAAATCCTCCCTCGTGCACACACAGCAGTTGCCCGTTCATCCACACGCGCGAGCGGTAGTTGGCCGCGCCGATGTGCAGGAAGATGCGGTGGCCCGCCTGCGGCTGAAGCTGCACGCGCCGCTCGTACCAGAAGCCGCCTTCGTAGTTCATCAGCATCGGACTCTGCGTGTTCCAGTCGCCGGGAACCTTGATCGTCGGACTCTTGGCAAAGCTGTATTCAACCAGCTTGTTGCTTCCGGCGGGAAGCTCCTCATCCTTGAAGTAGCCGTTGCGTCCGTCGCTGCCGCCGTTCAGATAGGGATCCAGAATATAGTGCCAGTCGCCATTGAGGCTGAGAGCCGGACGCTGATCGACAGCCACCAGCAGCGTCGTTGGCGGAGCAACGGGCGACTGCGCAAGCAACGAATCATGCCCAGCGCAGTTCAGGCACATAAATACAGACACCGCCGCAGCGACGACGACATTCAACAGAAAATCTTTCTTGAGCGACATGGAACTCCTCGTAAAGGGTGCAAACACCCGCGAACCATCTTTGCACAACGGCATCGCTCAAGAAAAGCAGGGCATCTGGAGAAAGCCTCTTCATTCCGCGCTCTGGTCGAGTTCGCGCTGCGTCCTCTGCCGCGTTCCGTTCCAATAGATCGCCATGCCCAGCAGATTCAGGCCCAGCGACGTGCCTCCTACCTTAACTGCAAATTTCCATTTGCTTGCCACGGCTACAATCGGCAGCAGGTTGAATCCCAGCGACATCAGCGTCACCAAGATACCACTTATCGCCGCCAGTTTGAGCCAACTTCCAGCCTTCACGCCAAAGCGATCTCCCACTGCTAATGGAATTGCAAACATCATCAGGTAGTAGATGCCGTAAAAGATATTTCCGCAGGTCACAATCAACTGAAACGCCTCCTGCGCGCCCGTGCCGCCCGAGGTTGCCAGCAGACACAGCCCAATTGCCAGCAGCACGATCACCGCAATCGAGCGCGTTGGCGTCTTCCATCGCGGGTCGAGCCGCGTGAACCACGCCGGAATCATCCCGTCCCAGCCCGTGACCATGGGGAGACGACTGGTCTCCGCCACCAACACGGCGTACTGCGCCACCAGTGCGATGGCCAGCGCCAGAATCGTCGCCCGCCCCAGCATCAGGCCCCAGTCGATCCCGCCACCCGCTCCATTTCCTCCGCCAAAGGCCGCCGCCAGAACCTGCGGAATCGGCCCGGTCAGATCCACCTTGGCCACCGGAATGTACGTCAGCACCGAGCCGGTCATCAGGATATAGATCACCGCGATGATCGGCGCCGCAATCCACGCCGAGCGCAGAATCGTGCGCCCCGCATCGCGCGTCTCGCCTGCAAAGACGGCCACCTGCTCCAACCCGCTCAGCGCATTGAAGGCGATCTTGGAAAAGATATTCATACTCATCAGGGTGAGCGCCGGCATCGCCAGACTGAACGGAGCCTGTGGATTCACATGGGGATGCATCACGTTCACATGGGGATGGACGAAGAGCAGGCCCATCAGCAGCACCGTCACCAGCACCGTTACCGCCGTGCCAAAGTGCGAGACCCATC
This sequence comes from Acidobacteriaceae bacterium, assembly GCA_031296325.1. GTDB lineage: Bacteria > Acidobacteriota > Terriglobia > Terriglobales > Acidobacteriaceae > Edaphobacter. Next base: position 40,658 of record JARLFY010000024.1, read on the forward strand.
GTCCGATTCCGAAGCCGGGCAGATTCACAAACAGCACCAGAACAAACAGCCCAACGCTCAGCCCCACGATCAGTGCATGATTGTTCTCCATCCAGGCCGCGCGTTGGCCCAGCCCGTAGCTCAGGCTCGTCGCCGTCAGAATGCCGATGTTGGAGATCGCCAGCAGCGCCCACAGACCGAAGTTCCACGCACTCATAAAACCGGCAAACGGCCCCAGAGCGAACTTTGTCCACTGATAGACGCCACCCTCCAGCGGCCAGACCTTGGAACACCAGCCCACCACCGCCGCCAGCGGCACAAAGAGAAACAAAATCGCCGCTAGCCAGAAGGCCACATGAGTTCCACCCTGCTTGGCCGCAATGCCCGCCCAGGTAATGCCGACCACCAGCAGAATCTGCATCGGAACCAGATCGCGCAGCCCAAGTTCGTGACGCATCGCGTGGCTAGGAGCCTGTGCAACATCAGACGCCTCGCCATCACTCGACAAAGCCCCATCGACCTCCGCCACAATCTCCTCTTCCCGACTGTTCAAACGATTCCCCCAACCAGAATTAGCGAATCCTTTTCAGAGTAGCATTCCACCCGCATCGTCCCATACTGTCCGAAGATTGGGGCTTCCTTCGCCGTGATCTGGCTAATCCTTTGCCTTCGTCTGTTTTGCTGTCATCGGCTCAGCGACCACGTCTGGAGCAAGCTCGACCTGTGTGCGGATGAGTTCGTTGGCGACGATGCGCCCAAAGAACTTCTGGCCATATGCGTTCAGGTGCGTCCGATCCAGCGCGGGCTGGGCTGCTGGGATTGTTGTAGCCAAACCTGCGGCCGCTCTTCCCGCCGCCGGATTCTCCGCCTTGGCATCGGGATGCGCCTTGGCATCGAACTGGTCGGCCTCCTCCTGCGTCATCTTGTCCAGCAGAGCGGTCGAGATGGCGTTCAGGTCGATCACCGTGACGCCGTCCTTCGATCCCGCCTCTCTGGTCGCCTGCGCGTAGGCGTTCAGATCCTCAATCACCTTGCCGTCTTTGAACGTTCTGCGCGAGAGCGACGTCACCAGCACCGGAACCCCGCCAATCGCCCGCACGTCCGCGATGTAGCGATGCAGATACTCCTGAAAACTGCTCTCCGCATCGGTATGAACCTTCTCGTTCGGCTTCTGGTCGTTGTGGCCAAACTGAATCAGATAATAGTCGCCGTGCCGGTCGAGAGCCTTCTGCCATGCTCCCTCGTTGACGAAGCTCTTGGTACTTCGTCCGTTCAGCGCGTCGTCGATGCAGGTCACATTCTTCGTCATCACGGCGCAGAATCCCGGCCCCCATCCGCCGCCGGTTGCCACCGTCGAATCGCCCACCAGCACGATCTTCACCGGCCCGCCGTGCAGAATCTGTGTAGCCTTATCGCCCTGCGGTCTCTGCACCGCCGTCTTGGGAGTACTCATCCCCTGCCCGTACGCGCTTCCCACACAAACAAGCCCAACCAATAGCATTCTGCCAATCATTGCGATTCCCTCGTCCCAGAATTCTATCTGCAATAGACTCTGCTCGTCTTTGATCCCCGCTTCTATCCCTCTTGATTTGATCGTGAATTTGCCCCCGCTCTCGCCAAATCTGGTTGACATTGCAGATACATAAGAGAAGACTGAAACACCGAGGTAGACATCAACCGATGACGCCCAAGTCAACCACAACGCCTCCGACGACGAACAAACACCTCATCCGCTGGGTAGAGAAGATGGCCGAGCTAACCCAGCCCGCTCGCATTCAATGGGTCGATGGCTCGCAGGATGAGAACACGCGCCTGTGCAGCCAACTCGTCGAGGTCGGAACGTTTCTTCGGCTCGACGAGAAGAAGTGGCCGGGCTGTTTCTACGCCCGCTCCGCACCAAACGACGTCGCCCGCGTGGAGGATCGCACCTTTATCTGCTCGCTCTCGCGCGACAACGCAGGCCCGACCAACAACTGGGAAGATCCCTACGTGATGCGTCGCAAACTGAAGCATCTCTTCAAGGGAGCGATGCGCGGAAGAACGATGTACGTTCTGCCGTTCAGCATGGGGCCGATCGGCTCGCCCATGTCGCAGATAGGCGTACAGCTAACGGATTCGCCCTACGTCGTCGTAAATATGCGCATCATGGCGCGGATCGGCGCGCCGGTCTTCGCCGAGATCGACAAGGGAGAACAACGCGTGGTTCCCTGTCTGCACTCGGTCGGAGCGCCTCTCGAACCCGGGCAGCAGGACGTTCCCTGGCCCTGCAACGACGAGAAGTACATCGTCCACTTCCCGGAGACGCGCGAGATCTGGTCCTACGGCTCGGGCTACGGGGGCAACGCTCTGCTGGGCAAGAAGTGCTTCGCCCTGCGCATCGCCTCGAACATCGCGCGCGATCAAGGCTGGATGGCCGAACATATGCTCATCCTTGGCGTAGAGACTCCGCCCGACGCCGAAGGCCGCAGCGAGAAGACCTACATCGCCGCAGCCTTCCCGTCCTCCTGCGGCAAGACGAACCTCGCCATGCTGATCCCTCCCGCTGGCTTCGAGGGCTGGAAGGTCTGGACCGTCGGCGACGACATCGCATGGATCAAGCCGGACGCGACCGGCCAACTGCGCGGCATCAATCCCGAGGCAGGCTTCTTCGGCGTCGCTCCAGGAACCAGCCTCAAGACCAATCCCAACGCAATGGCCGCGCTCAGCCGCAACACCATCTTCACCAACGTCGCGCTGACCGTCGACGCAGATGGAAAGCCCGACGGAGGCGTCTGGTGGGAGGGCATGACCGAAACTCCGCCGGCACAGCTCATCGACTGGCGCGGCAATCCGTGGTTCGCCAAGGATCAGGCTGCCAAAGATCCAACCGCAAAGACTCCGGCAGCGCATCCCAACGGACGATTCACCGCGCCCGCCAGCCAATGTCCCTGCATCGATCCCGACTGGGAGAATCCCGAAGGCGTACCGATCTCGGCCTTCATCTTCGGCGGTCGCCGCGCACACACCATTCCGCTGGTCTATCAGGCCTTCAACTGGTCGGCGGGAGTCTACACCGGAGCGACCATGGGTTCGGAGACGACCGCCGCCGCTGGCGCTCCCGTCGGCAAGGTTCGCAGCGATCCCATGGCCATGCTGCCCTTCTGCGGCTATCACATGGGCGATTACTTCCGTCACTGGATCAAGATGCAGCGCTCGCTCACCGTCACGCCTCGCGTCTTCCACGTCAACTGGTTCCGCAAGGACGCCTCGGGCCGCTTCCTCTGGCCGGGATACAGCGAAAACATGCGCATCCTGCGCTGGATCGTCGACCGCGTCCACGGCCACGTCCCGACCCGAGAGACACCCATCGGCTGGATCCCCTACTTCGAGGACATCCACTGGGAGGGACTCGACATTCCCAAGGTCAGGCTGCGCGCCATCTTCGAGCAACTCCAGCAGGTCGATCCCGCTGCATGGAAGCGCGAGGTCATGAACCACGAAGAGCTATTCATAGCCCTGCACAACCATCTCCCTGCCGAGATGATCTACGAACGCGAACTGCTCATCTGCCGTCTCTGACGTCAGACTCTATTTTCCCCCCGCAGATTGGTCTGGATTCGGTCTCTGCGGACGCGGCGGCAGTGCTATGCCCTCGCTCGCGGCCACCTTCGCGATCATCTCCATGTGGCCATGCATCGTATGCATCGCCTTGACCACCTCTTCGGCCAGACTGGAATCAGCCGCAACCATAGCCTCCGCGTGGAAGTCATGCATATCCTTGCCGTGCGCCTTGGCGATGAAGAGAATGTACTCCGCGTCGAACTCCTTGCCCGACAGTTTATTCAGCTTGTCGAACTCGGCTTGATCGTCCTTATTCATCTTCTTCGGCTGTAGAACTCCCAGCGTGTCGGCGATCGCAGCCATATCTTTGTTGATTGCGCTGTGATCGTCCACCAGCGTCTGCGCCAGCGTCTTCACCTCTGGTCCGCCCTTGGCCACGGCGAGTTGCCCCAGCTTCACCTCGGCGATTCCCTCCTCGACCGCCGAGCGCACGAACGCCTTGTCAACCATCTGCTGCCCAGTCAGCCCGGGAGCGCCCAGAGTCTCGCGCATCGTCGTTCCTGTGGCGGGCTGAGTCCCCGGCATTGAGCTAGGTGCTGCATTCGTATCCGCCTGAGCCAGCAACGCCGCCGGTGCCAATAAAGCCGCAACGCCCAATCCTGCAATCTGCATCCACTTCTTCATGACGAGCCCCCTCAATCATTTCCCGAACTACGACGAGCGTCTGAACTCTGCGACGATTCAGCCGCGATATATGCTTGGAGCGCTATCCTACCGCCATCCGCTCTGAAGTAGCAACCTCACAGATTTTCCGACAATCTAGGCCCGCAAACAAGCGGTAAACTAGACTCATGGCTGCTGAGTTTACCCACCTTCATCTGCATACGGATTATTCGCTTCTGGACGGCGCCTGCGACGTCGAAAAACTGGCCAAGCACGTCCACGAGATGGGGCAGACCTCGGTCGCCATGACCGACCATGGCAACATCTTCGGCGCGGTCTATTTCTTTAACGCGGCGAAGGCTCAGGGGATCAAGCCGATCCTCGGCTGCGAACTGTACGTCTGCAAGGAAGAGGATCACCGCGCCAAACCGAATCCCGACCTGAAGTACAACCATCTGCTCGTCCTCGCCGAGAATCAGGAGGGCTATCGCAACCTCGTTCGCCTGACCAGCGAGGCCGCAGTGCATGGCTTCTATCGCAAGCCGCGCATCTCCAAGTCCTTCCTCGCCAAGCACTCCGAGGGCCTGATCGGCTTCTCCGGCTGTCTTGCCGGCGAGGTCGCGCAAGGCATCATGGACAACAAGTACGAGCAGGCCAAGGCCGCAGCCGGTCAGTATCAGGACATCTTCGGCAAGGGAAACTTCTTTCTGGAGATTCAGGATCACCAACTCGGCCCGGACAAGGCTGTCTGCGATGGGCTGATCCAGATGGAGAAGGATCTCAACATTCCCCTGATCGCGACCAATGACTCGCACTACATCGGCTCCGACGACAGCCGCGCCCACGAGATTCTGCTCTGCGTGCAGACCGGCGGATCGATGAACGATCCCAAGCGCTTCAAGTTCGACACCCAGGAGTTCTACGTCAAGAGCGCCGACGAGATGGCGCGACTCTTCGCCCACGTTCCGCACGCAGTCAGCGGAACCATGCAGTTCCCCGAACGATGCAACCTGAAGCTCTCGAAGGTGGACAATCCCTTCCCCGCCTTTCCCGTTCCCGAGGGCGAGACGCTGGAGAGCTACTTCGAACGAGTCTGTCGCGAGGGGATGGAGAAGCGGCTGGCCACAAACGTCGCCCATCTGCGCTCCAAGGGCCTGCTGAAGAAGACCATTGACGACTACTACGCGCGTCTGGATCGCGAGATCGAATGCATCAAGAGCATGAAGTTTCCCGGCTACTTCATGATCGTCTGGGACTTTATCCGCTTCTCCCGCGAGAATGGGATTCCGGTTGGACCGGGCCGTGGCTCGGCGGCTGGATCGCTGGTCGCCTACTGCATGGAGATCACCGACATCGACCCCTTGCAGAATGAGTTGCTCTTTGAGCGATTCCTTAATCCCGAACGCATCTCCATGCCCGATATCGACATCGACTTCGACATGAAAGGGCGCGAGAAGGTCATCGATTACGTCAAAGGCAAGTACGGCGAGGATCAGGTCTCGCAGATCATCACCTTCAATACCATGGCCGCCAAGGCCGCCATCAAGGACGTTGGCCGCGCCACCGACATGCCCTACGGCGAGGTGGATCGCATCGCCAAACTGATCCCGCCGACCATCGGCATAACCATCGCGCAGGCCTTGAAGGATTCCCCGCAACTTGCTACAGCGTATGAAGATCCAAAGATTCGCGAGCTGATCGACACAGCCATGCGCCTGGAAGGACTCGTCCGTGGAGCGGGAATTCACGCCGCCGGGGTGGTCATCGCGCCCAAGCCGCTGACCGAACTGGTTCCCGTAACGCTGACCAAAGATGGCAAGCTTGTCACCGCCTACGACATGAAGTCGGTGGAGAAGATGGGTCTGCTGAAGATGGACTTCCTCGGCCTCACAACGCTGACCGTCATCGACGATGCGCTGAAGATGATCAAAGTCGACGTCGATCTTGCGACGATTGCACTGGACGATGAGGAGACCTTCGAGCAGGTCTACCATCGCGCGCTAACCTGCGGCGTATTCCAGTTCGAATCGAACGGTATGAGAGACGTGCTGCGTCGCTATCAGCCGAATACGATCGAAGACCTCACTGCACTGAACGCGCTCTATCGCCCCGGCCCGATTCAGGGCGGAATGATTGACGACTTCATCGAGCGCAAGTGGGGACGGCGGCCGGTAGAGTACCTGCTTCCAGTGCTGGAGCCGCTGCTGAAAGAGACGCTCGGCGTCATCGTCTATCAGGAACAGGTAATGCAGATCTCCAACGTCGTGGCGGGCTACTCGCTGGGCCAGGCCGACCTGCTGCGCCGCGCCATGGGAAAGAAGGACGTCGCCGAGATGGCTCGCCAGCGCGAGCAGTTCATGGCCGGAGCCGCCGCCAACAAGCATCCCAAGGACATCGCTGGAACCATCTTCGATCTGATGGCGCAGTTCGCCGGCTACGGCTTCAATAAGTCCCACTCGGCGGCCTACGCGCTGGTGGCCTACCACACGGCCTGGCTCAAGACGCACTACCCGGTCGAGTTCATGGCCGCGCTGCTGACCAGTGAAACGTCGAAACCGGAGAACATCGTCAAGTACATCTCCGAGTGCCGCGAGATCAATATTCCCGTCGTTCCTCCCGACGTGCAGTTCTCCAACGCCGACTTCACGCCGGTGCGCACGGCGGAGGGTGTCGAAGCCATCGGCTTTGGTCTGGCCGCGATCAAGAACGTCGGGCAGAATGCGATTGTGTCTATCAGCGAAGCGCGCGAGGCTCTGCACGCCGAGGGCAAGAAGGGCTTCACCAGCCTGTGGGACTTCTGCGAGCGAGTCGATCTGCGTCTGCTGAACAAGCGCGTTCTGGAGTCACTCATTAAGGCAGGAGCGATGGACTCCTTCGGCCCGCGTGGACAGGTCTTCGCCGCGCTGGACAAGGCCATTGAGCGAGCGCAGAAGGCGCAGAAGGACGCGGCATCAGGCCAGAGCGGCCTCTTCGCCAATATCTTCGACGCCGACCTGCCCGCCGCCAGTCAGGAGAGCGACGACCTGCCTCCCGCCCCGGAGTGGGACGAACACACGCGTCTACAGAACGAGAAGGAGGTTCTGGGATTCTTCGTCTCCGGCCACCCGCTCGACCGCTACCGCGAAAAACTGCGCAATCTCAAGGTCGTCGATACGGCCACCGCCATTGAGATGAAGCCCGAGCCGCAGACCTTCCGCCGCGGCCAGAGCGAGCCGCAGAACGAGATTCAGATCGCCGGAGTCATCACCGGACTGAAGGTCGCAAAGTCCAAACGCTCCGGCGAGATGTATGCGCAGGCGCTGCTCGAAGACACCGTCGGCAAGATCGAGCTGATCGCCTTCTCCACCGCCTACCAGAAACTCTCGGAGAAGCTGAAGATCGACGTTCCCGTCATCGTGCGCGGCGTGTTGCGCGGCGAGGAGGACTCCGCCCCGAAGCTCGCCATCTCCGGCATTCAGGCGCTGGAGGACATTGTGCTGAAGCTGCCCGAGGCGCTACGCATCAAGGTTCCTCTGCGCCATCCCGACGTCGAGCTGCTGGAGAAACTGCACGCCGTCTTCGCCAGCACACCGGGTAAGGGCAAACTGTTGCTCGATCTGGAAGAGCCGGGAGAGTTCTGCGCCGTCCTCGAACCACAAGGCCTGAGCGTAGCCGCCGACCGCCTGTTCATCGACCGCGTCGAGGAACTGACCGGCCGCGGCTCCGTCCGCGTCATCAACTAGAACAGTTCTCCCAAAGCTGTCCCTCAATTTTGTTTGTCATTCTGCGCTGAACCCCTTTGAGGCTTCATTCTGAGCGAAGCTCAGAATCTCTGTCGTTCCTTCGGTCCGGTTAGAGCCAAACCAGAGCGACTGTATCCCGATGCCACATCGCCCAAGTCGAAGCGACCATCAGGAAGCGCGATCCTGCACAAAAATCGACAGGACACACCTACTCTGGCTTCGCTCTAAACCTAGGGCGTATCGACATATACACGTTGCTTTGTGACGCTGCTGTTGCCTCTCTTTTGTTTGTCATTCCGCAGCGTAGCGGAGGAATCTGCTTTTGCCGTTGCGGTTGTCTTTGCCGTTGTCTTTATAGTATTTCCCCCCAA
>JARLFY010000025.1 GCA_031296325.1 Acidobacteriaceae bacterium
CGCTGGTCGTCCTGTGGGAAGGGCTTGTCCACGTTGGGATCTTCGCCCGCCGCAACGCCGAGGTCGTAGAAGATCTCCGAGCAGGGGCCGCAGGGGCCGGTTTCGCCCATCTGCCAGAAGTTGTCCTTGAAGCTCATGGCGAAGATGCGCTCGGCAGGAACGCCCGCCTCGACCCAGAAGCGCGCGGCCTCGTCATCGCGCGGCACCGTGGCGTCGCCCTCGAAGATGGTCACATACAGCTTGTCCTTGTCGATGGCGAACCACTCGGGGCTGGTCAGCAGCTCCCAGGCGTAGGCGATGGCCTCGCGCTTGAAGTAGTCGCCAAAGCTGAAGTTGCCCAGCATCTCGAAGAAGGTGTGGTGACGCCGCGTGAAGCCGACATTCTCCAGATCGTTGTGTTTTCCGCCTGCGCGAACGCACTTCTGGCTGGTGGTGGCGCGCGAGTACTCGCGCCGCTCCGCGCCCAGAAAGACGTCCTTGAACTGGTTCATCCCAGCGTTGGTGAAGAGCAGCGTCGGATCGTTGGCCGGCACCAGCGACGACGAATGCACGCGCCTGTGTCCCTGTCCCGTTGCAGCCGAAACCTTGCTCTCAAAAAACCGCAGAAAATCTTCGCGAATCTGGCTTCCCGACTTACCGCTGTTGTTCTTCGATCTATCGCCCATAGGTCTACAAGTTTATCAGCGGAAGGCTCCGCTCTACTAAAATCTCACCACGGCCAGATCTCCGCCCAGCGCATGACCCAGCGGCGTCACCCTCGCGCCGTCCGCAGCAAAGGCCTGATCGGTCCAGTCCCAGCCCGTGTGATAGAGCGCAAAGACGTGCTCCCCCGGCCTCGCTCGCAGTTCTTCGTACGAGATCACCGGCAGCCCCGCGAAGTGCTGCATGTGCTGCGCAGTCAAGGCCATGGTGTCATGGCGATTCCAGAGCAACTCCTGCGCGCTGGAGTAGACCAACGTCATGCGCGCGCGCACCTCGGCGTCCGGCTCGTAGATGCGATCCTCTTCGAATGCGCCCATATCCTGCACATACAGCCGCCCATCGGCGTTCGCCAGAAGCGCCTCTTTGGTCTGGGCGGGCAGCACCAGCGAGGCCAGCCGCGCCGCAGTCTTTCGCTGCTCCGCATGAATCCGCGCCACACCCGTCGCCAGAATCCCCACGCCCAGCGCGATCATCACCGTTATAAACACACCATCGCGGCGCAGCCACGGGCTCAACGCAATCGCAAGCATCGCGCTGATCGCCACCAGCGCGCCCAGCACATAGCGCACCTCAATCGAGTGAGTCACAAATCGCGCCAGCAGGTAGCCGCAAAACGGCAGCGCGGCCAGCGATAGCAGCAGCACCCACTGCGCCCCGCCAATCGGCAGTTCGCGCCCGCTGCGCCAGCATCCCCACGCCAGCGCTGCGGCAAAGATCACCAGCGCCGCCATCCACAGGTGCTGCGCCGCCAGCGACATCTGCGTGTAGTCGACAAAGATCGAGCGATAGGCGCGGGTTATATCGTGCAGCCCCACCCCGCCCGCATTGTAGTAGTTCCTGCGAAACTCTCCCGCCGCCTTCAGATAAGGCAGCGTCGCCGCAAAGCTGGCCATCCCCGCTACAATCGCCGCGCACACCGGCCAGTCGATCTTCCATCGCGCCAACGTCCGCCATTTCTCCGCCGCGCTGATCGGCACCAGCAGCAGAACCCCGAAGTAGTGCACATTGATCGTAGCCGCAATCGCCACGGCCAGCCCCAGCAGCGCCCATCCCCGCCGCGCCTCTCGCTGCGCACACCTCAGCCAACACAACAGAGCAAGCGCATAGAACCCCAGCATCACTCCATAAGGCCGCCCCTCGACCGAGTAGAACAGCGTAGCCGTCAACGCCGGAAACGCCGTCGCCACAGCCGCCGCGCGCTCTCCCGCCAACCGCCGCACAAAGAAGAACAGACAGATCTGCATCAGCAGAAATCCCAGCAAAGCCGGAATCCGCAACGCAAACGCTCCCACGCCAAAGGCCTGCATTCCGGCATGAGAGAGCAGATGAACCAGCGGCGGATCCAGCGAGATCGGCCACGTCCTCTGCACCTGCATCAACTGCGCCGCCGTTGGCAGGCTGTCGGTCTGGAAGGCGTACATCTCGTCCTGCGAGAGCAGCTTGCGATGCGACCAAGCCAGCGACAGAGCCACCGTCAGCAACACAAACACAACCGCCAACGCCCGCGCCAGTCTGCACTTTGCGATTCCCGCCTTTGGCGTCTCGACCTCCATCAGCCCTCGCCCACCCCTGTGCCGCGCAGCTCAATCCGCAGCGGCAGTACACGAGACAGGACAGCCGCGCCGCCAGTCGGCTGTACCACCGGAATCGTCGGCATAAAGATATTCTCCAGCCACGGCAACCGTACAAACAGCAGCATCACCATCACCGCGACGGTTGCGATAAACCACAGCATCAACCCCGGCTCGCGATACAGCTTCTCGGGATTCTGTACCGCGCTGCCATGCTTGAAGGAGAGCTTGAGGTAGATCGCCATCACCAGCGCCACCAGCGGAAATCCCAGCAGCAGCTCAATCCGGTAGCGAATCACAAACGCCCCAAAGAACAGCATCGCCGTCGAGGCATAGAACATCACGCTGACCAGCAGCGACTCCGACGTATACCGCTTGAAGCTGGCGCGATACGCCCCAGCCACGCCGCGGTCGCCAATCTCGCGCAACTCGCTGAATCGCTTCAGCGCCATAAAGTAGCAGCCGATCATCCAATAGCACATCAGCAAACTCAGCGGCGGCACCAGCCACGCCGCCACCGCATACCAGCCCAGCAGCATGCGCAGCGGATTATTCACGCTCTCGGTCAACACGTCGAGGTACGGCACGTCCTTGGTGCGCAGCGGCTGAATGTTGTACGCGCATCCCATCAACCACAGCCCCAGCGCGGTAATCGCAAAGGGCTTCGAGATCGTCCAGCCAATCGCCACGCCCACAACCATCATCAGAATCCACTGCACATAAGCGGCGGGAATGCTGACCAGTCCCAACGCCGCCGGACGAGTTTTCTTGGTCGGATGCAGCCGATCAAACGGCGCATCCAGAACCTCATTAATCACGTAGTTGCTGCAAGCCACCAGCGTAATCGACACGAAGGCCCAGACCAGCGTCGCCGCCAGATGCCGCGTCATCAGCCCCGGATAGAGGCTCAACGGAACGACAATTCCGGGCAGCACAAACAGGTTCTTGATCGAGTGATCCAGCCGTGCAATTGACAGATGTGCCTTTGCCCGCGTGGAAAAACTTACCGCCGTCCCCGTAGTCCTGCTCATGCTGATCCCATCTCCATGGCACCGCGTCCGCAACAGGCGACCACGCGCCCCAGCATCTCATCTACGCCTTGGTTACTCGCGACCCTTGACGCGATCGTAGAGGTACCGGTCGCTGGTGGTTCCCAGCGATTCGTTGTAGAGACTGGCGGCTCCAGTGTCCTCAATCAGTTCTTCACTGAAAGAGTGGATGGCGTGCAGGTGGTCTGCGGTCGCGGGGATTTCGACCTTGTCGGTCTTGAGAAACTTCTGGTAGCCACGATCCAGCAGGCGCGAGATCTGTCCTCCCAGCAACCAGCCCGGACGCGCCAGCAGCATGGTGGTGCCATCGGGAGCGGCGGCGATCACCGCCGCGCAGCCGCGCTTGCGCACCTGATAGGCCTTCAGGCCAGAGCCTGAACCCTCGCGCGCAGCAGATACATCAAATTGGTGGCCGGCAAGAGTTGCCAGTGCTTCGGTAAAGTTTCTCTGAGGAGTATTCTTTGCCATAATTTTTGATCGCGTTAGACTGGATTAACTGTCGCACATTCATGGTCAGCCTTCAAACTATATTCCGCAAGTGGGCTGCCATCAGTTCATTCCAGTCGCAAGACACATCAAGGAAGGACACTCTCGGATGATTGCAACGGCGCGCGCTCTTGGAGTCTCTCTGCTGGAACGCATCGGCAACACGCCGCTGCTTGCTCTCGACCGGCTGACGGAGCATCTTCCCGGCGTGCAGATTTTGGGCAAAGTCGAATGGGTGAATCCCGGCGGTTCGATCAAGGATCGCGCTGCGGCCTCCATCATCCTCGACGCGGAGAAGCGCGGTCTGCTCCAGTTCCATCAGCACGACGTTCACAACGCCCGTGCGCTGCTGGATGCCACCAGCGGCAACACCGGCATCGCCTATGCCATGCTGGGCGCGGCGCTGGGCTTCCCGGTGACTCTCTGCGTCCCCTCGAACGTCTCGCCGGAGCGCAAGCACATCCTCGCGGCCTACGGCGCCAAAATTGTCTGGACCGATCCCAACGACGGCTCCGATGGGGCGATTCGCAAGGCGCAGGCGATGATCGCCGCCCATCCCGACCGCTACTTCTACGCCGACCAGTACGGCAATCCGCAGAACTGGATGGCCCACTATCGCACCACGGCCAACGAGATCTGGCGGCAGACCGAGGGCCAGATCACCCACTTCATCGCCGGCCTCGGCACCAGCGGAACCTTCATGGGAACGACGCGCCGCCTGCGCGAACTCAATCCCGCCATCCAGTGCATCTCCATGCAGCCCGACTCGCCGTTCAACGGATTCGAGGGGCTCAAGCACATGGCGACGGCCATCGTTCCGCCAATCTACGACGCAACCCTGGCCGACGCCAACATCGCCATGGAGACCGAGGCGGCCTACAGAATGGCGCGCGAACTAGGCCGACGTGACGGCCTGCTGGTCGGAGTATCCGCAGCAGGAGCGGTCGCAGCATCCCTGCAGATCGCCGAGCGGGAGGCTGCCGCCGGTCGCGAGGCCGTCATCGTAACCATCCTGTGCGACTCGGCGGACAAGTACCTGAGCGAACGATTCTGGCGGGAGGATTGATGCTGAAGTTGAGCTACAACGACTACCAGGCGCTGCGAGCGCATGGCGAGGAGACCTACCCCCATGAGTGCTGCGGAGTCCTGCTGGGCAAGGCTGCGCCCGAGAGCAATCAGGTCTGCGAGATCGTGCGCGCCGGCAACACGCGCACCGATTCGGCGCACAATCGCTACAACATCGCTCCCGAGGATCTGATCCGCATTCAGCGGCAGTCGCGCAAGAAGGGGCTGGAGATCATCGGCTTCTACCACTCGCACCCGGATCATCCGGCGCAGTGGTCGCCGACCGACTTTGCCGAGGCGCACTGGATCGGCTGTTCCTACGTCATCACGGCCATCGCCCAGGGCAAGGCCGCCATCACCAACTCCTTCCTGCTGACCGGAACCAACGAGGAAGACAAAAAGTTTCTCGACGAACCTATCGAGATTGAAGTGGGCAGCACAAATACGCAGCAAGAAAGAGAACCACAATGAACATCAACGTCCCCACTCCCCTGCGCTCCTACACCGGCGGACAGCAGACCGTCAGCGTACCCGGAGCCACTGTTGGAGAAGCCCTCGAATCCCTCACCGGAGCCTACCCCGAACTGCGCCAGCACCTCTACAGCGCCGAAGGCAAGCTACGCTCGTTCGTCAACCTCTACCTCAACGACGACGACATCCGCTACCTGCCGCTGAAGGAAGCCACCCCGGTCGAAGACTCCGACGAGCTGTCGATCATCCCATCCATCGCCGGAGGGTACTAGCCGTATGGGCCTACGCGCTTCGCGCAAAGCCAAAGACGTAAAACCAAGGGCCAACAGCCCGCTCTATATCACCGCAGCAACTCACGGAATCATCTCGCATCGACGCAGGCAAAGGACAACCGAATGCCCACAGCACTCCCTGAAACAGAACTCCCCAAGCTCTCCCACGATGAAATATCGCGCTACTCGCGCCACCTGATCCTGCCCGAAGTCGGCATGGAAGGACAGCAGAAGCTCAAGGCCGCAAAGGTTCTCTGTGTCGGCACCGGAGGTCTGGGCGCACCGCTCGCGCTGTACCTTGCCGCAGCGGGCGTTGGCACCATCGGTCTGGTCGACTTCGACACCGTGGACGCAAGCAACCTGCAACGCCAGATCATCCACTCCACCGCGACCGTCGGCAAGTTGAAGGTCGATTCGGCCGAGATCATGTTGAAGGGCCTGAACCCCAACACCAACATCATCAAACACAACACCATGCTGACCAGCGCCAACGCGCTGGAGATCTTCAAGGACTACGACATCATCGCCGACGGCACGGACAACTTCCAGACGCGCTATCTGGTCAACGACGCCTGCGTCCTGCTGGGCAAGCCCAACGCCTATGGCTCGATCTTCCGCTTCGAGGGTCAGGCCAGCGTCTTCGCCGCCAAGGACGCGCCCTGCTACCGCTGCCTGTATCCCGACCCGCCGCCTCCGGGCCTCGTTCCCTCCTGCGCCGAGGGTGGCGTTCTGGGCATCCTCCCCGGCCTCGTCGGAGTTATTCAGGCCACCGAGGTCATCAAGCTGATCCTCGGCATCGGCGAATCGCTCGCCGGACGGCTGCTTCTGGTCGACGCGCTGACCATGAAGTTCCGCACCCTGAAGCTGCACAAGAATCCCGAATGCCCGATCTGCGGAACCAATCGCACCATCACCGAGCTGATCGACTATGACCAGTTCTGCGGCATTCAGAAGCCCACCAGCGCAGGCCCGCTTGAGGTCGCGCAAAACCCTGTCTTATCCGAGGCTCCCATGGTCGATGGCATTCCCCAAATCTCCGTACAAGAACTGAAGCGCCGCCTGGACGCACACGAAGACGTCTTCGTCCTCGACGTGCGTGAGCAGCACGAGGTGCAAATCGTCAACATCGGCGCACCTCTGATCCCCCTCGGCCAGTTAGCCAGCCGCGTCGGCGAGTTGGAAGCAGTGAAAAACCACCGCATCGTCGTCCACTGCAAGCTCGGCGGACGCAGCCAGAAGGCCGCAGTCATCCTGAAGCAAGCGGGCTTCCCGAACGTCGAAAATTTGACCGGGGGAATCCTCGCCTGGGCCGACAAGATCGACCCCACCCTGCCGAAGTACTGATCCACCAAAACAGCGAACGAGGAATGGCGCACCCTTTACAGTGCGCCATTCCTGTTTACAAAAGCAGTTTTGCAGTCTGTAGAGAAGCTACTTGCGTTGAAAGAACGCGGCTTTAGCCGCATTTTCCGAGTTGCTATTATCCATTTGTTTGTCATTCCGCAGCGAAGCGAAGGAATCTGCTTTCTCCTCGCTCCACGACGATCCAGCCATTCCCGAAAACGCCTCAATCTGCCCAAAAACGTCTATCCCTGAACTCTTGATCTTTGTTCAGAGAAAAAAACGTCCCTGCCCTATCCGCTTCTATCCGTGCTTCTATCCGTGTCATCCGTGTTAAGTCTTCCCTCAGCCAGCCGAACTCTTGATCTGCCGAACGACCTGTAGCACGGCCTCCACCGGAGTCCCGGGAACGATGCCGTGGCCAAGGTTGAAGATGTGTCCGGGGCGGCCCGCTGCGGCGGCCAGAATCTCGCCGACCCGGGCTTCGAGGACATCGGGCGGAGCAAACAGCGTGATCGGATCCAGATTGCCCTGTACGGCCACTCCATGGCCCAGCGCGCGCCACGCCTGATCGAGCGGCGTTCGCCAGTCCAGTCCCAGAACGTCCGCTCCCGTCTCGCTCATGGCGGGGAGCAGCGAGGCCGTGTCCACGCCGAAGTAGATCACCGGAACGCCGAGCGCGCGGATGCGGCCAATCAGCTCCGTAGTCGGCCTCTGCACATACTGGCGATAGTCGGTCGGCGAAAGTGCGCCAACCCACGAGTCGAAGACCTGTATGACGTCCGCCCCGGCCTCCACCTGCTGCGCCGCGTACTCCACCAGCACCGTCACCAGCTTCTCCATCAGGATCGGCCAGGCGGCGGAGTCGGGGTGCTTCGATGACCCCGTCGCACCCATGCCCATGGTCGGCTGAGAGGCGTACATCAGCTTCTTGGTCTCGATGTAGTTGCGCGAGCTGCCCCCCTCGATCATGTAGCTTGCCAGCGTGAACGGCGCGCCGCAGAAGCCGATAATGCCAAGCTGGTCTGGCTGCGAGGAGCCAGCGTCGGTCTGGGGCCGTGCGTTGAAGTGAGACGCCACCTTCTCAATGGCGCGGGCGACGTAGCGCAGTTCGTCGGTGCGATCCGTGCGCAGGGCGCGGGCCTGTGCGGCGCTGCGGATCGGCGCATGCACACGCGGCCCCTCATCGGCGACGAACTCGAAGTCGAGGCCCATCGGCGTAAACGGCAGCAGCAGATCGGCAAAGATAATGGCAGCGTCCACGCCCAACCGCTCGGCGGCGGTGATGGTCACCTCGGCGGCGATCTCCGGCGTACGACAGATCTCCAGCAGCGAGTGATGTTTGCGCACGGCCATATACTCCGGCATATAGCGACCCGCTTGACGCAGGAACCATACCGGAGTGCGATCCGTGGGGAGACGTAGACAGGAACGAAGGAAGCGGCTGCCGTATGCCCCGGCAGCCGTCTTAGGGTGATCTACCGCGGGGTGATTCGCGGTCTGCGCCGCTGGGGTCGCTGCCTGATTTGGCCCATCTAGGTCAACGCCTGAACTCACCACTCGATTTGGCCCATCGAGAGATGCGAGCCCATCCAGCGGCTCAGCTTGTACGCAATCGGACCCGGAGGCGGCTTGATTCTGAACTTTGCTCAAAAGGTATAGTCTCCTGATCCTTCGAGCGTAGCATCTCACACGGGTTCGGCGTAAATCTCACGCATCGGCTTGTTGCCGTATTTCAGTGCGTAGATCTACCTTGCTTCCGAGCCGACAGAAACGTTATCCCCCGTCGGCAGCACCAAGCTACAACTTTTCGGGACTTTACCCTATTTTCCAAGACATCAACTAAAGTAACTCGTACTGTTTCCCGTCCGCTTCACAAACCGAGAAAATCGCCCCACATTGCCATGCGGTGGGTTCTTTGTGCCGGTTGCCGGAAAACGGGTGCCCCCTTTATCGCAACAACTTCGCAATGGATAGGAGGAATACAGCTCGCGCCACTAGCCGTTGCCGTTGCTATAGCCTCTTTGTCATTCCGCAGCCTTTTGTTTGTCATTCCGCAGCGCTGCGGAATGACAAACAAAAACAGGCAAGGACAACTGCAATGACAAAAAATCTATATGTCGATACTGCCTAACCAGATTCTTGATCGTTCCGTAGCGAGAGCTTATGGCTCGTTCGACTACGACATAATCTCAGGAGAATTTCTACTGAGCAGGAGAAGTTAAAGTCTTGTGCGTCAATGTTTTCGATAAGCGGGGATAGTATCCGCTGCGTGTCCGCACCGAGAGTTTGTGGAAGCCCTTGGCCTTGGCCTCGACGCGAATTGCGCGATAACCACCCAACTCGGACGGCTTGGTCGAGCTGTAGGTTATGGTGTATTGCGTGCGAATGTCGTTGGCCACCTCGCGGGCGATGCCATCGACCTCTTTGACCGATTTGGGGAAGTAGGCCGCGCCGCCAGTCTGCTCGGCGAGATCCTCCAGCACCTTGCGAGCATGATGCGCCTCCGAAGCGCTATCGCCGAAGAGCAGACCAATGCAGTAGACGACCGGGCCATCGAGGTCCTGAATGCTGCGAATGGCTTGATCGAGCGTTGCGCTGGAGGCGTTATCCTCGCCGTCGGTAATGATGAGCAGAACCTGTTTGGGGTGCTTCGCGTTCCTGGTTAGGTAGTCAGCCGAAGCAACCAGCGCGTCGTAGACGGCGGTCTCACCCTTGGGCGAGATGTAGCTGAGTCCCTGCTGTAGCTTGCCGATGTCGCTGGTAAAGTCCTGATCAACCATCGTCTGCCAGGAGAAATCGACGAGGAAGGCCTCATCCTGCGGGTTGGAGAGCTTCATCAGATCCAGCGCGGCAGCATTAACGGCGGCCTGCTTGTCGTACATGGAACCCGAGCTGTCAATGAGGATACCGAGAGATACGGGAAGATCCTCGTGGCGAAAGCTGGTGATCGCCTGCGGAACGCCGTCCTCCCGAATATGGAAGGCATCCTTGTCCAGTGTCTGAATGGAGCGACCGGAGCTATCGAGAACCGTGATATTGAGCCGAACCTCGGAGACGTTTTCGTGCATCAGAAATGTTCCGTCAGAGCCTCGTTCGGCGCTACTTCCCTGCACACCCTGCGGCGGAACGCTCACCGACGTCGGCTCAGAAGAATCGGAAGCGGACGGGGCTGTGTTGGCAGGCGGTGCCGCATTGCCCTGCTGCGCTCGGGCGAAGGAGGAACCGAGCGACTGCAAGAGCAAGGCCGCGACGGCAAAGCCCATCCATGCACCTTGAGACCTGATTGTTCTGTTCCGAAGGTGCATCGTATTCCTCACAACATCACGTTCCAGAGAAGAGATCCGGCGTGGATAAGTATAGTCTTCAATCTACGCCGTTCCCGGAAGACAATCATTTTCGTCCGTGCTGTTATGGAAGCGATCAGACAGCAGACTTAAACGACATGCGGCCTTGCTGAGATGGCAAGGCCGCATCCATAATCTGTTACCGAACAATTACGCGTGCCGTGTCAGCCGGACTTACTGGCCAGCTTCGACTCGCGGCGTAATCAGACCGATATTGTCGACATCCGCCTGATGACCGAAGTCGATGACCTCGGCAATCTTTCTGAAGTCCAGAGTCGCATCGCCCTTGACGAACATAACCTTCTCCTGACGCGTCGCAAAGATCTCTGCCAGTTGCGGCTCGATCTGCGACTTGTTGAAGGCTGTCTCGTTGATCTTGTACGAAGGCTCGCCTGCTCCATTCGCCAGAACCTGAACCACGATCGTGCGGCTGTCTGGCGGCGCGTCGTCATGATTCTTTGGCGGCTGCGGAATCAGCGTATCCAACCCCTTCGGCGTAACCGGCACGATCACCATGAAGATAATCAGAAGTACCAGTAGAACGTCGATCAGCGGCGTGACGTTGATCTCCGAAACCGCATGTCCTGTACCACCACCACCGCCCATTCCCATAACAAATCTCCTTGGTCTTCCGGTCGCCCGGCCCTGCGCCAACAGGCGCTACTGCTTACTTCTTGACTGGCTCGTCCATCTCGCGCTTCTCGGTCAGCAGGCCAAGCTGGCTGACTCCAGCCGCCCGAATCTGATCGACCGCATCCATCACCTTGCCATAGTTGGCGCGAACATCGGCTCGCAGGTATACCTGCTTATCTAACTTGTTCTCCAGCTTGGCGGAGACCTTCGACCCAAGATCGTCAACCGCAACCAGATCGCCTCCAAGATAGACACGACCGTCGCGAGTGACCGCAACCGTGACCGCATCTTCCTTGTTCGCGTTCTCCATGGTCTTCGCCGCAGTGGCTACAGGAAGGTCTACGTTCACCTTGTTGTTCAACATAGGTGTAATGACCATGAAGATGATCAGGAGCACCAGCATCACGTCCACCATGGGGGTGACGTTGATGTTGGAGTTGACCTTCTTGCCCTCTTCGCGCTTGTTCATACTCATAATGGCTTGTCCCGTTCGGTCGTTCCCGGCCTGCGCCGTGGTTGCCGTCTTCGTCGCCGCAGTTGATTCAGTTGATGCACCTTCGGAGGTCGTTCGCTTGCGGCCTCCGAAGGCATCGCATCTCAGATCATCCCGCGGTTACTTCCCTGCCATCTTCAGCAGGGAGTTCTGCTTACTTGTGGCTCTGCTTGATGAAGTAGTCAACCAGCTCACTCGAGCTGTTGTCCATTTCGACGTCGAACGCCTCTACCTTGTTGGTGAAGTAGTTGAAGGTCATAACGGCGGGGATGGCGACCAGAAGGCCGAAGGCCGTCGTAACCAAGGCTTCCGAGATACCGCCGGCGACTGCGCCGATACCCGAGGTCTTCTGGGTTGCAATGGCCTGGAAGGCGTTCAGAATACCGACTACCGTGCCGAACAGTCCGATAAACGGAGCCGTCGAACCGATCGTTGCCAGTCCGCCAAGGCCCTTCTTCAGCTTTGCGTGAACGATGGCTTCGGTGCGTTCCAGGGCGCGCTGCGAGCTTTCAATCTGCTCTTCGCTGATGCTGCCGCCCGAACCGAAGCTGCGGAATTCCTGTAGACCGGAGGTAACAACCTCGGCAAGATGAGACTTCTTGCAGCGATCGCCAACCTTGATCGCCTCATCCAAACGGCCATCCTTCAGCGCGCCGGCAACCTTGGGAGCGAACTCCTTCGACTGATTGCGTGCTGCACGGAAGTAGAGTGCGCGATCGATGATGACCGCAAGCGACCAGATCGACATGATAAAGAGAAGGCATACAACCCCAATAGCCAGCCATCCCATGTTATGCAGAAGCTGGAGCGGGCTGAATCCGACCGCTGGCGCTTCGGACTGGAACAGCATGGCGAGCGGCGCGGGAACGTGAGCGAAGTTTGTGAGCTGAGCGAGAATCACTGGAATCTTTCCTCCTGAATTTCTATACAACATTGGACTGCATCAATCTAAAACGGATTACATGCACACCCAGTTCACGCCCCACGGAGTTCAGATCCGCAAAAAGAGTGCCCGAGTGAACTACTTCAGTTCTAGCCACCACCGATAACAAAGTTGACGGTAATGCTGGTCTCAACCTCGGTCGGCTCGCCATTCAAAAGATAGGGCTTGTACCGCCAGCGGCTAACCGCATCCATCGCGGCCTTGGTCAACATCTGGGGTCCTGCAACAACCTCCAGATGCTCGATCGTGCCCTGCTTCGAGATGACGGCATGCAGGATCACCGCTCCCTGAAGATGTGCAGCCTTGGCGATCGGCGGATAGATCGGATCCGGCGTCGAGATCTTCATTCCGGCAACCACTCCACTGGAGAGATGCACCGGTCCGGTCGGCTTGGCAACAACGGGACGAGGAACGACAGGAACCGCCGTAGTCCCACCGGTAAAGATTCCTCCCATCACGCCGCCTGCCTGACCGCCAGCCATTCCTCCGGCCATGCCGACGACTCCGGCTGCCTGCGACGGAGGCGCAGGCTCATCCTTCACCATCTTGATGTCCTTCGGAATCTTGGTCGGAGCGTGCAACCCCGAATCCATCTCGGAGACGACCTTCACAGCCTTTACGACTGCAGCCGGGGGCGGGGGCGGAGGAGGTGGCGGCGGTGGCGGTGGCGCTGTCAGCAGAGCCGTCATCGCCGTTTTGGGCAGCGCCTCGGGATACAGCAGCGGAATCAGAATCAACACAGCCACGATGGAGAGATTGAACGCGGCCGTCGCAAGCATCCAGTATCTGGACTTGGTCTTGAGCTTACCGCCGGATTCCATCAGAGAATCTTCAAACATGGACAGCCTCACTAAAACGTTCTACACAGCTTAGACACCAAGCCGCTGCACTTTGTTCCCACGCCCTGGTTCCCGGGCCTATGCTGCCGATCCCCGATTCCCACCCGTAGTCCCAATCTCCGAACAGCCTAACCCACTAGAACGGAGTCGCACATGAATACTACACAAAAACAGGTACAGTTGGAAAATCGGGACTAAAACTACCTTGTTTACGCCCTGACGCGCTTGGCCGGAAGAGCCGCAACCTTGCCCCGACTCTTGCGCCAATCCTGATACGCAACCAACATTGGCGCAGCCACCGCGATCGACGAGTAGGTTCCAATCAGGATTCCAACCACCAGCGCAAACGAGAAACCGTGCAGCACCGCGCCTCCGAATAGATAGAGACTCAGCACAGTAAGAAAGGTTAGCCCAGAGCTGATAACGGTTCGGCTCAGCGTCTGATTGATGCTGCGATTGACCACGTCGGTCAACGATTCCCGACGCGAGAGCGCAAGGTTCTCGCGGATGCGGTCGAAGACGACGATGGTGTCGTTCATCGAGTAACCGATCAGGGTCAGAATCGCGGCGATCACCGTCAGCGAGATCTCCTGATTGGTCAAACTGAAGGCTCCTACCGTAATCAACGTGTCGTGGAAGACCGCGACAACGGCCGCCACGCCATAGATCAGCTCAAAGCGGAACCACAGGTAGATCAGCATTCCGATCAGCGAGTAACCCGTCGCCAGCGCCGCCTGCTTCTGCAACTGCTTGCCCGCCGTGGGGCCGACAATGTCGACCTGCTCGATGGTGTAGGCCGAGTCATGATAGCCCGCGTTGAGCGCGTCCTCAACCTGCTTGCGTCCGGTATCGTGCGCGCTGTCCGAGGCGGTCGACATGGGCAGGGAGATTACCTCCATGTTCGCCGCGCGACCACTGGGATCGCTGATGCGCTGAATCGTCGCATCGCGAATGCCGCCGCGATCCACTGCCTGACGAAGCTGCTCCTCATTGGGAGTTCCGGCGAACTGCACCCGAATCTCCGTACCGCCCTTGAAGTCCACGCCGCGCGGAAGGCCATGCCAGAAGCACAGGCTCAGAACGCCAGCCACCGAAAAGATCAGCGAGAAGCCGAGAAAGTACCATTTCTTACCCAGCCAATCGACGTTTGCGTTACGAAACAGTTCCACTTTTCTTTCCTCAGACGTGCCAAGCATCGCCTCTTGTTGCTAAATCAATAACTTGCCAGATCGATGCCGCAGCTAGATCGACAGCTCCGCGCCGCGTTCCTTCTTCGCCAGAATTGCGTCGAAGATGGTGCGCGATACAAAGACTGCCGTAAACAGATTGGCCAACAGACCGAACGTAAGCGTCACCGCAAAGCCCTTCACCGGCCCAGTGCCGAAGAGGAAGAGAATCGCCGCAGAGACGATCGTCGTAACGTGTGTATCGACGATGGTGATCCAGGCGTGTCCAAAGCCCTGCTGCACGGCTACAGCCGACGTCTTGCCCGCGCGTAACTCTTCCCGAATGCGCTCGAAGATCAGCACGTTTGAATCCACGCCCATACCAATGGTCAGGATGACTCCGGCGATTCCCGGCAAGGTCAGCGTGGCTCCGGTGAAGCCCATGAAGCCGAGCAGAATCACCAGATTCAGGAAGAGCGCCAGGTCCGCATTGATTCCCGCGCCGCGATAGTAGATCAGCATGAAGGCCATGACAGCCAGCATTCCGGCGATGGCGGCAATCACGCCCTGACGAATCGAGGCCGCTCCCAGGCTGGCTCCAACCGTCCGCGTATCGAGATAGGAGATCGAGGCCGGAAGAGCGCCCGTGCGCAGCATCAGCGAAAGATCGTCAGCCTGCTGCTTGGTGAAGCCTCCGGTAATCTCGCCCGAGTCGCGAATCGCAGACTGGATCGTTGCGACCTCGCGCACCTTGTTGTCCAGAACAATGGCCATCGAACCCGGGCTTGCCGAGTCCTTGCTATGCTCCGAGGTGTACTTGTAGAAGATGTTTCCCGCCTCAGTGGTCAGGTCGAAGCGAATGTTCGGACGACCCTCCTGATCGGTCGAGGGCTGCGCATCGCGGAAGTCTGTTCCTTCCACGACAGCCGCTCGCTGCAACACATAAGTCCTATCGGCTGAGCCGGCAGAACCCGTCCCGCGCACCAGTTCCTCGTCGGGCGGAAGGACCCCGCCGAGCGCAGTCATGGCCGCCTCATCCGACTCATACGAATCGCCAACCACCGCATGAATCTCCAGCTTGGCGGTCGACTGAATGACGTCTTCGACGCGCGCCGGATCGTCGATACCGGGCAACTCCACCAGAATCTCGTTGTCGCCCAGGCCGAACTTCTGAATCACCGGCTCGGCCACGCCCAGACTGTCGATGCGCTGGCGGATCGTCTCGATCGACGTATCCAGCGTACGGGCCTCAAGGTCGCGAATGATGCTGGGCTTCATGGTCAGCTTCCATCCGCCATCGGCGCTGGTGGCCACGTCGTAGTTGCCGTAGTCCGTGCCTTGCAGGATGGAGTGCACATCGCTGGCCTTGGTTGCGACAACGCCGCTCACCGAGATCGCCTCAGGATGCGCCGCCGGATCCAGCTTGCCCACCGTCGCTCCGGTGACGCCCGCCTTCTCCAGATCGGACTCCAACCGCTGCACGTCGCGGTCGGTCGCCGAACCAACGGCCTCGCCCACATGCACGGCCAGTTCGAGATGCGTTCCGCCCTTGAGATCAAGGCCCAGATGGATGCGATCGGTCAACGACTGCTTCAATCCCGCGCCGGTCAATCCGTGCGGAATGCCAATGATGCCATAGCAGAAGACGACCAGTAACGCGACGATGAATGCTGTCTTGCCCTTCAGATTCTTGTTCATTGCTTCCTTTACTAAAACCCGCAGCGGCAAAACTCTGCCGTCTCTGAAACCTTAGCCCTTCAATCCTGCCAACTCGTCCTTCGTAGTCACCGAGGCGATAGCGGCCTTCACAAACTCCAGCTTGATGTTGTCTGGAGCGACGCGCAGTTGGACGACATCGTCCTTGACCGAGATGATGACGCCGCGGATTCCTCCGTTGGTCGTCACAGTATCGCCCGTCTTCAACTGGCGCAACATCTCTTGCCACTTCTTCTGCTTCTTCTGGTTGGGAGCAATCATCACGAAGTACATCAGCGCGATAAAGACCAGCGGAAGGAGCAACTGCATCTGTCCCGAACTACCCAATGAACCCATCGAATTCCATCCTTCTCAAACTTCAACTTGCCGAGTCTTGAAAAATCTTTTGCGCCGAACTCGATTGCCCCTTGCCGATTCTCGCCGAAGTTTCCCCCCGAAGCCGTAGACGGCCAGGAGTCCCTGTCGGGAGAATCTCTGTTGGCGACAGTCTATCGCCTCGCCCTGTCAGGCACAGAAACATGCGCGACAAGCCGCCAAAGGTCAACCAAACCAGCCCAGACCTATAAGCATCGCGTACCCATTCACCTCATGTCAAGAAAGTATTCCCTACAGCGCGCGCACCCCTACCTTGACAAAAGTGGATTTGCCCTCATATAGCGCAGATTCCCCCCAGTCTTGACAACTTTTCTGCGATCGGGCCGCACAGTATTTCTTGTTTGTCATTCCCGAAGGGAATCTGCTTTTGCTCTTGTTCGTCATTCCGCAGCATTTTTTGTTTCTCATTCCACAGCTTTTTGCTTGTCATTCCGCAGCGAAGCGAAGGAATCTGCTTTTCTTCCTTCGACGACGGCATACCCCGTTACAAGAACTGCACTGCCGTTGCAAGACTAATCGCGCCTTCTTGCGATACTGTCTATTCATGCCGCGACCGCGTTCCAACTCGCGTCCTCCTCGTTACGATTCGGCTCTCGCCTGCCGCGAGCTTGCCGCCGCCGACCCCAAACTCGCCCGCCTGATGGCTCTCGCCGGACCGTTCACCCTTCGTCTGGCCACTGCGCAGTCTCCCTTCGAGGCGCTGGTAGAATCCATCGTCTACCAGCAACTCAACGGCAAGGCCGCCGCAACGATTCATCGCCGCCTGCTGGAAAGTTTTGCCCCCGTCTGCGAATCAAACAACAGTGAAGCCGTCGAAAACAGTGCGAAGCTCCACCCCTCTGCGCAGCATCTGATCGACTGTTCGAACGAGCAGCTTCGCTCCGCCGGAATCTCGCACAACAAGAGCCTCGCTCTGCGCGATCTGGCCGCCAAGACTCTGGATGGCACCGTGCCCACGTTGGCGCGCATCCGGCGCATGTCGGACGAGGCGATCATCGAGCATCTGACGCAGGTTCGCGGCATTGGCCGATGGACGGTGGAGATGCTGCTGATCTTCCGCCTCGGTCGCCCCAACGTCTTTCCGGTGAGCGACTACGGCGTACGCAAGGGCTTTGCGTTGACCTTCGGCAAGTTGAAGCCGTCCGACAAAGTCACCCCCGCCGAACTGCCCAAGCCCGCCGAGATGGAGGCTCGCGCCGAACTCTGGCATCCCTGGCGCTCGGTCGCGAGCTGGTATCTGTGGCGCGCCTGCGACCTCGCAAAGGCAACATAAACAGCTCCTTATTAAAATCTGCTAATAAGATTCATCAGCAATGCTGCGGTTTCTGGCGCGACGCGATATGATTTATAGATTAATGGTTAAATCGAAATCCGCTCCAAAGTCCGCGCTGCCCCTCCCCACAGAACCCAGAAGGTACGTCTGTATCCACGGCCATTTCTATCAGCCGCCACGCGAGAATCCCTGGCTGGAGACGGTTGAGATGGAGGGCTCCTCTGCGCCGTATCACGACTGGAACGAGCGGATTACGGCGGAGTGTTACGCGCCCAACGGAGCCTCGCGCATCACCAATCGCAAGGGCGAGATCACTCGCATCGTCAACAACTACGCGCGCATGAGCTTCAACTTTGGCCCCACCCTGCTGAAGTGGATGGCGGAAAAATCTCCGCGCAGCTATCGCGCCATTCTGGTTGCGGACAAGCTCAGCGCACAGCACTATGGCGGCCACGGATCGGCGATCGCGCAGGTCTACAACCACATTATTCTGCCTCTGGCCGACCGCCGCGACGCCCTCACCCAGATCCGCTGGGGCATCGCCGACTTCGAGTCCCGCTTCCACCGCAAGCCGGAGGGAATGTGGCTGGCCGAGACGGCGGTCAATCGCAGCGTTCTCGACCTGATGGCCGCCGAGGGGATCAAGTTCACCATTCTCGCTCCCAACCAGTGCGCGCGCGTACGTAAGATCGTCCAGTCCCCCTCCGACAATCAGCTTTCCACCGAATCCGTCGAAGCCGTCGAGTCCACCGAGACAGAGCAGGCCCCCGGTACAGCGTCCGTCCTCGATTGGCTTCCCACCCCCAACGCCAGCGTCGATCCCACCCATCCCTACCTCGTCCAACTCGACGAGGGACGCAGCATCGCGGTCTTCTTCTACGACGGCCCAGCCTCGCGCGCCATCGCCTTCGAGGGATTGCTCAACAGTGGCGAGAGCTTCGCCGATCGGCTGATCCACGGCTTCCGCACACCCACAGCCAACGCCCCTGCGCCTGTTCAGATGTCGCATGTAGCCACTGACGGCGAGAGCTATGGACACCATCACAAGTATGGCGAGATGGCGCTCTCCTACGCCATGCATTGGATCGAAGAGCAGGGCCTCGCCAAGCTGACCAACTACGGCGAATTCCTGGAGATGTTTCCTCCCGAGTGGGAGGCCGAGGTTGTTGAAAACACCTCGTGGAGTTGTAGCCACGGCGTCGAACGATGGCGTTCCGACTGCGGTTGTAGCGGAGGCAAGCCCGGATTCAACCAGAAGTGGCGCGGCCCGCTGCGGCAGGCTCTCGACCTGCTGCGCGATGCCACCGCCCCGCTGGCCGAAGAACTGGCAAAGCCGCTGATGGTCGATCTCTGGGCTGCGCGTGACGGCTACATCGACGTCATCCTCGATCCCTCGACAAGGTCAAGAGACCGCTTCTTCGCGCGCCACGCCAAGCGCCCTGTCACCGCCGAAGAGCGCGTCATGCTGCTCGAACTGCTCGAACTCGAACGCCACACCCAGTTGATGTACACCAGTTGCGGCTGGTTCTTCGACGACATCTCCGGCATCGAGACGGTCCAGATCATCGCCTACGCAGGCCGCGTCCTACAGCTTGCGGCCAAGCTCTTCGGTCCGGCCGGGGCTGCCCTTGAAGAACGCTTCCTCACTCTCCTCGCGCAGGCAAAGTCCAACCTGCCGGATATGGGCGATGGAGCAAAGATCTACCGCCGCTTCGTCACCGGACTGCGCATCGGACTGGAGCAGGTTGGCGCGCACTACGCCATCAGCTCGATCTTCCGCAGCTATCCCGAGGACGGCGAGAT
This sequence comes from Acidobacteriaceae bacterium, assembly GCA_031296325.1. Lineage (GTDB taxonomy): Bacteria > Acidobacteriota > Terriglobia > Terriglobales > Acidobacteriaceae > Edaphobacter. The sequence goes on from JARLFY010000025.1 coordinate 19,546, forward strand.
CTTCTGCTACGACCTGCACCGCGACGCACAGGAGAGCTTCACTTCGGGCCGTGGCAAGGTCGCTCTCGGTCGCGCCCACATCCGCTCGCGCATCACCGAGGAGAACGAGGAGATCTGTTTCGCCGTGCTCCACCTCGGCGACCAGAACCTCTCGGCCGCCGTGCGCCGCTACGCAAGCCATGGGCCAGAGAATGGAGCGGCCTTTGCCGCATTCTCTGAAGATATCCGCAACGCCATCCGGCGCGCCAATCTGCCCGAGGTCATCCGTCTGATCGACCGCTTTTTCGGCAACATGGCCTACTCGCTGACCTCGCTCTTTGCCGACGAGCAGCACAGCATTCTGCATATTATTCTCAACCGAACCGTGACCGAGATGGAGGACTCGCTGCGCATGATCTACGAGGATCATGCCTCGCTGCTGCACTTCCTCACCGAAGCGGGAGTGCCCGCGCCGCCCGCACTGGCCATTGCGGCCAACTTCGCCATCAACGCCAGCCTGCGTCGCGCCATCGAGGCCGAAGACTTCGATACCACCGAGGTCGAGTCGCTCCTCCAACGCGCCGCCGCAGATCAGATTCATATCGATGTTCCCGCGCTCAGCTTCGCCGCAGTCGAGCGCCTGAAGCGCGTCATGCTGCAACTGGAGAACGTCGCCGAGACGGATCAGTCGCCAGAGCTTGTCCTGCGCATGGCTCTGACCATCGCCAACACCCTGCGCAACCTGCCCTTCGACATCAACCTCTGGCAGGCACAAAATATCTGGAACGACATCTTCCGCCGCGAGGACAGAAACAACTGCTCTCTCGATTGCAAACTGCTCTTCAACAAACTAGGCGAAGCCCTGCACATCTGCGTCGACCAACTCGCCGTCGAAGAAGACATCCCCGCCAACGGAGTACACCCCGAAGTGCTGACCGCTTAGGACATATCGACATATAACTAGCTTGTTTGAAAGGGCGCGGCATTAGGAAAACTGCTCTAACCATGCAGGATCTTCTTCGCCGGATACGCATGCCTTGCTCACGCTCTAAAATAGAGAGATGAATCCACGTCTTCTGGTCTTCGATCTCGATGGCACGCTGATTGACTCGCGCATCGATCTCTCCAACTCGATCAACGCAATGCTGGTTCATCTGGGCAGGCCGGAGCTTCCTCACAACGTCCTGCTTGGCTACATCGGCGACGGAGCCAAGATGCTGGTGCGCCGCTCTCTGGGCGATCCCGAGGGAGATATTCACGACGAAGAATACGTCGATCAGGCCCTCACCTTCTTCCTCGACTACTACCGCATCCACAAGCTGGACTTCACCTACGTCTACGCCGGAGTCGTCGAGGCGTTGGAGGAGATTCGCGCAGTCTATCCAGAGATCGCCATGGCCGTGCTGACCAACAAGCCCGTCTGTCCTTCGCGCGACATCTGCACCCACTTCGGGCTGGATCGCTTCTTCTTCCAGAACTTCGGCGGCAACAGCTTCCACACCAAGAAGCCCGACCCCACCGGCCTGCTTGCGCTGATCGCTGAGGCCTCGCAGCGAAACGCCGCTGACGCAGCGCCAATCCTGCCCGCCGAGACGATCATGATCGGCGACTCGGACGTTGACATCCTGACCGCGCTCAACGGGGGCGCACGCTCCATCGGCTGCTCCTACGGACTCTCGCCGCAGAGTCTCGCCATCGTGCCTCCCGACGTTCTCGCCGCCTCTCCCGCAGACTGGCCAGAGGCGATACGCCAAATCGCAACGGACTCACTCGCTCGCTGAATTTCAGCCGCGCTCTCCCGCGTTCCCTCTCAAGATTCATCTTGCCAATCGTCATGTGCTGCGCTTACTATTCGTCTTGATCCCGCTCTGAACGGCTTAATTCGTAAGCATCAAGGCTCAGAATCAGCTTGTAACCGGGAATTGCCCCCAGCAGCTCGGGCAATTCCCGGATAGACCCTTTGAGTGATATTGCCGCCCTTTTCCACAAGGCAGGCTTTGAAGACTGTACGTTTTGGAGTGTAGAAACAATGACTTGGTACGCATACTGCATCGCGGAACGTAACGCTTTCCCGGAACTTTGCCGTCATCGCCGCCCAATGCCACTGGAAGGAGTCACTGGACTCTTCGGCAATCAGACCTTTCTCTTCCCCGCCAGCGACCTCGCCGTCATCGTCTCCGAACACACGCCGGAAGACGCAGCCCGCATGGATCAAAGCGCCATCAAGGATCATGGCCGCGTCATCGCCGACTGCTTCAAGCTTTCCACCGTGCTGCCCTTCCGCTTTGGAACCACTTTTCCCGACGACGACGCTCTGCGCCGCTCCGTCCGCTCCAACCAGCGCCACTTCACCGCCAACGTCGAGCGCCTCCGCGGCAAGGCCGAGATGCACCTCAAAGTCCTGGTAGACGACACCTGCCCCGGCGTCTCCGCACGCGACATGACCGTCGGCCAACAGTACCTCACCAGCCTGCGCGAGAGCGCCGCCCGCCAGCGGGATCGGCAGTCGCGAGCACGCGCGCTTTCCCTCCAGATGCACCGCATGTTTCTGCCTCTCGCCGAGGAGATCACCTGCAAACGAACCGAATCGGGAAAGATGCTGCTGGACATCGCTCACCTCATTGACAACAAGACGGTCGAGCGCTATCAGAACAAGTATTCTTCGGCGACTGTGGAGATGAAGGAGTACCAGATGCAGCTCTCCGGTCCCTGGCCTCCCTATCACTTCGTCCAGCGCCACTCCGCAACCCAGCAAAACAACGCATAGAACCTTCAGGGATACACGGGCGCGTCGTCATCACTGGGCAGAAGCAGGGTGAAGGTCGTTCCCTGACTGGCTCCGTGAACCGTGGAGCGGACTTTGATGGAGCCTCCGCTCTTCTCGACGAGTTGCTTGGAGACCCATAGGCCGAGACCCGTTCCGACCGTTCCCTTGGTGGTAAAGAAGGGTTCGAAGATGTGCCGCGAGGTGGTTGGAGCCATTCCACAGCCGCAGTCCGAGATGGTGATGCGGACGCGTCGGCGGCCGTTGTTGGGGTTGATCGAGGAGGAGGCGCGCAGAACGATTCTGCCGTTCTGCCCGATGGCGTCAAGACTGTTGGCCAGCAGGTTGGCCATGACCTGACGCAACTCTCCGGCGATTCCCATGACGCGTAATCCCGGCTCGCACTGTAGCTCGACCTGCGCCCCGTTGGCACGAATCCTGGCCTGAAGAAGGTTGACCACCGATTCGAGAAGTTTGGCGACGGAGTTGCTGGTGGCAGCGGAGAACTCGCGATAGAAGCCCAGCGTCTGGCGCGTGATGTGAGCGATGCGCATCAACTCGCCGTCGGCGATATCCATGTACTCAAGGGCGTCGGCGGGCAGGCCCGGCGTGGTTCGCGCCAGATAAAGCGTGTTCATGATGGCTTCAAGCGGGTTGTTGATCTCGTGGGCGATGCTGGCGGCCATGCGTCCGGCGCTGGCCAGCATCTCGCTGCGCAGCAGAGCCTCTTCGGCCTGCTTGCGCGCAGTGTTGTCGGTGCCGATCAACAGATAGCCGATAATGGATTTCGCCGCATCGCGCAGAGCGGTGACGCTGACGATGGCCGGAATGCGGCTGCCATCCTTGCGAATATAGGTGAGTTCGTAGATGTCCTCGATGCCGCGTGAGGCCTTGAAGACCAGAGCCTCGAAGCCGGGAAAGATCGGGATCCCGAACTCCCGACTGAGAGCGGCGGCGCGAAGCATCAACTCCTGATGATCCGAGAGATCGGCGGGAGTGAGTTTGTTCAACACCTCGTCGGCGTTGTAGCCCAGCATCCGCTCGGCTCCGACGTTGAAGATCTGAATGACACCGTGCGCGTCGGTGGCAATGCTGGAGAAGTTGGCGCTGTTGAAGATGGCGCGCTGAAGAGCATCTGCCTTCAGCAGAGCTTCGTTGGCTTGCACGCGCTTGTCTGTCTCTACATTCACGATACCGTCTCCGCCCTTTTCATTGGAGACTTTCTTCCAGAGATGAGATTCATTCCTTCACGCACTCATCCCGTAATCAAGTAAGACGACCGTTAGCGACTAATGGTTGGCTGGCTTCTTGACGCTCTTCGCCGCAGGGGCTGGCGCGCTGGATCCGACCTTCGCCTTCAACTCGTCGATGACTTGATAGAGCGAGTTGATGTCGGTGACATGCACCCATTCGTGCTGGGTGCAGACGGTGATCGAGGGGGTGTACATGACCCCCAGCTTCTCTCCCACCGCGTAGTCGGCCATGACATCCTTCAAGAGGCTTCCGGTCGGATCGGCGACGAAGGGCATCTGTATTCCATGCGACTGGAAGAACCTGCGCGTGAAGCTGAGCATGTCGTCCTTGCTGGCGATGCTGGTCTGCGCGGCGAAGACTGCGCCGCGATACTCGTCAGCCGTCTTGGGCGAAACCTTGACCTGTAGATAGCGAGCCCAGACCGCTGCGTCGCGACTCCAGATGTGCATTTGCAGGGGGAAGTCCCGGCGCACGATGGGAATGTTGTAGTGGGCCGACGCCTGATGCTCGATGGGGAAGGCGCGCGCGCAGGCCGGGCACTCCAGATCCTCGAAGACGATGATGGCCATCTTGGCTCCGACTGGCGGCTTCAGAATCGACGTGTCCTTGAACGTCTCGCCGCTGGAGGGAGACGGAACATAGCGCTGCGCCAGCAAGGGCGCGCTCATCGAGGCTGCGGCAAAGAGCAGGGTTGTTGCAAAAGTCAGGAAAACGACCAGAGGGCGGAGGCGGAGAAACTTAGTCATGCGCAAAAATCCTCATATTCATCCTATCGCAATCGATTGGGGCGCGTAGGGACTGGGCGCGGCAGCGCGCTGGAGGCGACCCCGCGCCGAAACCAGTCAGTGAGACCGTACAATAAAGGAGACGCAGCAAGCCGCAAAAAGTTGCGGCAGGGAGAGATCAATGAGTATTGCAGAGAAGATTGGCGCGGATATTATCGCCGCAATGAAGGCGCACGAAGAGCACAAGCTGACCACGCTGCGTATGGTGAAGTCGGCGTTGCGCTCCAAGGAGATCGACAAGCGCGAGCCGCTGACCGACGCCGAGCAGACCCAGATTCTGACCACGCTGGTCAAGCAGCGTCGCGAGTCGGTGGAGAGCTTTACCAAGGGCGGACGACCCGAACTGGCCGCGCAGGAGCAGGCCGAGATCGCCATGATTGAGGGCTATCTGCCGCAGGCCGCAGGCGAGGCGGAGATTCTCGCCATAGTGCAGGCCGCCGTTGCGCAACTTGCCGAGAGTTCGGGCCAGAAGCCCACGCCGCGCGATATGGGCGCAGTGATGAAGTTGGCGCAGCAGGCGATTCAGTCCGCCGGTGTGCGCGCCGATGGCAAACTCGTCTCCGTACTGGTAAAGACCGAACTGGCCAAGTAGTCGTTGGCCAGAAAAGACAAAGGCCAACCGCGGATCGACGCGGAGGAACACGGATCGACAGCGTCTTTGCCGACACTGTACCTTGTTGCGCTTGCGAGCAAAATGCGGGGATTCTTCGCTGCGCTCAGAATGACAGGCAAAGACTGGGGCGGAGCAAAAGAAGATTTCTCCGCGCCGCTACGGAATGACAAACAAAGAGGCGACGGAACACGGCTGAAGGTGATGCGCTTTGGTCGCGTCAGGATTCTTTGTTTTATCCGTGTTAATCCGTGAAAATCCGTGGTTAATCTTTGTTTTTAGGTATGTTTGCAAGGCTGGAACTCCTTTACAATTGGGGCATGATCCAAAAGACGCGTCTCTTCACTCCGGGCCCAACGCCCCTGCTCCCTGCCGCCCAGTTCGCCATGGCCGCGGCCGATATTCACCACCGCACCCCCGAATTCCGCGCCATCTTCCTCCGCGTGCTTGCGCAGTTGAAGGAGTTTATCGGAACCAAGAATGACGTCCTGATTCTGACCAGCTCGGGCACGGGAGCCATGGAGGCCTCGGTCTCCAACCTGACCTCTCCGGGCGACCGCGTTCTGGTCATCAGCGCCGGCAAGTTCGGCGAGCGCTGGGCAGGACTGGCCAAAGCCTTCGGCTGCGAGGTCGATCTGGTCAGTGCGCCCAACGGCGAGACCTTCTCGCTGGACGCGGTCAAGGCCGCGCTCAAGCTGGAGACGCGCGCCGTCTTCATGCAGGCTACCGAGTCCTCGACCGGTGCGCGCCACTGCGTCGGCGGAGTCGCCAAGCTGCTGAAGGAGGCCAACTCCGAGGCTCTGCTGGTGGTCGACGCCATCACTGGCCTGGGCACCACGCACATCGACGTGGACAAGCTCGGCATCGACGTACTGATCGGCGGATCGCAGAAGGCCTTCATGATTCCTCCCGGCCTCGCCTTCATGGCCGTCAGCCAGCGCGCCTGGGATCGCATGGAGTCCACCTACAATCCGCGCTACTACTTCGACCTGCGCAAGGAGCGCAAGAACGCCAAGGACGGGCAGAGTTCCTACACGCCCGCAGTCGCGTTGATCGCCGCACTGGGCGCGTCGTTCGACTACATCGCCAAGCAGGCCGCGACACCGGAGAATCCCGCCGGAGACCTGGCCGCAGGACGCAAGAAGCTGATCGAGAACGCCGAGACCTGCGCCGCCATGACACGCGCCGCCGTTGCCGCGCTGGGCATGGAACTCTTCTCGCCAACCTGTCCCGCATCGGCCACCACCGCCGTCATCCCGCCCAATGGCGTGGATTCCAGCGTCATCGTCAAGGAGTTGAAGGCACGCTTCGGCTCAATCATCGCCAACGGTCAGGGAGAGATGAAAGGCAAGATCTTCCGCATCGCTCACCTCGGCTTCTTCGACTACCTCGACACCATCGCGATCATCGGCGCGCTGGAGCAGGTGATTGCGAAATCGTTCCCATCGCCCGGCTTTGCCTTCGGCAACGGCCTCATCGCCGCGCAGAAGCTCTTCGCCGAGCGCTCGCCAACGGCGGCGGAAGACAACTGTTGCTGCGCACGCAAGGCTGCCGCAGAAGCAAAGTAAACCACGAGCCTGTACGCCAGTGCGATCTGCTTTGGCGTACAGGCTGTTCTATACAGAAACGCGTTTTCGTAAATAGTCTCCGGAAGAATAGATCGGGCCTTCAGCCCTCGGATTTTTTCCGTGATGTTACTCAGGGCTACGCCCTGGGCTGGTATAGAGCGGGCCTTTGGCCCTTGTTTCATTACCGAAGCCTGATTCGTTGCCGATCTTTGATTTATTGCGATACCTATTTCCTTGTCGATCTTTGATTTATCTGTATCCGTCTTCGCCTTATCCGTTTTTATCCGTGCTTCTATCCGCGTCCTCCGTGTTAAGTTTTCTTTTTCTGTGGAAAAATTCAAGAATTTTCGACCGTTTGAAGGTTTGCAACAAGATACATTCGCATCGTTTCTCCCGTAGATTCATCTCTTAACTACTAGCTTGTCTACTACGACATCAGGTTGGAATTACGGTTCAAGAAGGATGTTCATGAAGATTGTTCTTGCAGAAAAGGTCTCTCCCGCAACCCTCGCAGTCCTCCAACAGGAATCCGGCTGGAACGTGGTACCCGCCGATGAGATTGCCAAACGCGGCCCCGGCGGGCTGGAGGCGGAACTCGCCGACGCCGATGCGCTGGTGGTTCGCTCCGCCGTGCAGGTGGACGCGAAGCTGTTGGAATCCGCGCCCAAACTACGCGTGATCGGTCGCGCCGGGGTGGGCGTCGACAACATCGAAATTGATGCGGCGACGCGCTCTGGCATTGTGGTGATGAACACGCCGGGAGCCAACGCCGTCGCCGTCGCCGAGCTGACGCTGGGCCTGATGATCTCCATGGCGCGCAGCACCACTCGCGCCAATGCGACGATGCACGCGGGCAAGTGGGAGAAGAAATCGCTGCAAGGCACGGAGTTGCGCGGCAAGACTCTGGGCATCGTTGGTCTGGGGCGCATTGGGCTGGAAGTGGCGCGGCGCGCGCGTAGCTTTGGCATGGAGTTGATCGGCTACGATCCGTTCATCTCTCCGGTGATTGCGCGGGAAAATCAGGTTACGCTGGTCTCGCTCGACGAACTCTTCCAGCAGTCGGACTACCTGACGCTGCACGTCGGACTGACCGCGCAGACCGAGGGAATGATCAACGCCGAATCGATCAAGACCATGAAGCCCGGAGTGCGCATCGTCAACTGCGCGCGCGGCGAGCTGATCGTCGAAGAGGCTTTGGCGGACGCGATTCGCACGGGCCACGTTGCGGGAGCGGCGCTCGACGTCTTCCGCAAGGAACCGCTGAAGGATTCGCCCTTCTTCGAGCTGGAGAATGTTCTTCTGTCGCCACACGTCGCCGGTTCGACCGACGAGGCGCAGGAGGCGATCGGCATCCAGCTCGCCCGACAGGTGCGTGACTACCTAAAGCTGGGCGTGGTGCAGTGCGCCGTGAATCTTCCCTCGCTGACCCATGAGGAGTATCTCGAAGCCGCGCCCTACATCGATATGGCCGAGCGGCTGGGAGTCTTCCTCTCGCACGCCGTTCCGGGAAATCTCGACAGCATTCAGATCACCTACGCCGGACGTCTGGCACAGGGCAAGACCGAGCTGATTCGCAATGCGGCTCTGGTCGGCGTTCTGGCCAATGCCGAGGGCGATGCCGAGCAGACAACCAGTGCCAACCGCATCAACGCGGCGGCCTTGGCCGAGGAGCGTGGAATCCGCGTGCAGGAGGAGAAGGAAGAGGCGACCTCAGGCGGCGCGGGAAGCACGCTGAAACTGGTGCTGCACTCGGCGAGCGGAGACGTATGCGCGTCGGCGACGGTGCTGCACGGCAACTCGCCGCGCCTGCTCAGCTACGACGGCGTGGACATTGAGGCTGCGCTGCATGGAACGCTGCTGGTCTTCCGCAACCACGACGTTCCCGGCGTGATCGGGCGCATCGGAACCATTCTGGGCGAGCACTCGATCAACATCGCGAACTTCGCTCTGGGCCGCTCCGTTCGCTCGCAGAACGTCCCGCAGGGACAGGCTCTGGCCGTCATCCAGATCGACGTGGAGAAGGCCAGCGACGCTGCTCCGGTGATCGAGGCGCTGCGCAAGATCGAGGCCATCGCCAGTGTGCGACTGGTAGAACTGGGCAAGCTGTAAGCGGCAAAAGCGCGGCAATCAGCGGCAATTGCGCGGAAGACGCAACGCTTCCCTGTGAACTTCAGTCATAATAGTAAAGAGGCTCTGGTCGTTTCGGGCGCAATTTCTGCTCGCAACCAGAGCCTCTAAACTGATTCCGCTCCCGCTATTGCCACAGGGATCGTTTCAAAGGAATGACATGCCGCTCTACGAATACAAATGCAAGAAGTGCAAGAAACACACGGAAAAGATTCAGAAGTTCTCTGATGCAGAGATTACGGAGTGCCCGCACTGCGCGGGTCCGCTGGAGCGCGTTGTTACGGCTGCGGCCTTCTCGCTCAAGGGCGGAGGCTGGTACAAGGACGGCTACAGCAGCCACGTAAAGCACAAATCCTCCAGTGACCACTCGACCAGTTCCCCCAGCGCAGCGTCCAGTTCAAGCAGCGCCACACCTGCGCCCGCATCAGCGCCAGCTCCCGCTGCGGCGACCGCCGCCAAGAAGTAGCGATGCTTTGTCGCAGTAAACGGAAAGCTCCGCATACATTGCATGCCTAAGCGGCGTTCAACGTATGCGGAGCTTTGTCTGTGAACATTCTGCGAACGCTAGACCGTGCTGCCCAGAGCGTCCAGCTTGCGTGTGACCAGTTCGTTGAGCAGCGCCGGATTCGCCTGTCCCTTTGACAGCCGCATGACGTTGCCCACGAAGAAGGCTGCAACCGTCTTCTTGCCTCCGACGTACTGCGCCACCTGCTTGGGATTGGCCGCAATGACCTCGTCGATCATCTTCTCGATCGCACCGGCGTCAGAGATCTGCTGCGGCTTGTCGCGCTTGTAGATCTCGCCGAAGTCCTTGCTCTCGGCGAAGCAGGTGTCGAGCAGCTGCTTCAGCATCTTGCTGGAGATCTCGCCCGACTCGGCCAAATCCGCCGCCTGCACGATTCCCGCCAGCGTTACCGGAGACTGCTCCAGTTCCAGATTCGCCGCCTTCAGCCGCCCAGTCAGTTCGCTGGTAATCAGCGAGACGACGCGCTTCGGACTCTTCGCCTTCTTCGCTGCGGCTTCAAAGCTGTCGGCGAAGGCGCGCGTCGCGGTCAGCGTCATAGCGTCCTGCTGGTTGATCTCGTACTCCGCGATCATGCGCGCGCGTCGCGCCTCGGGCAGCTCCGGCAGAGCGGTCAGAATCTCGCGTTGCCATGCCTCGCCCACCACCAGCGGCGGCAAGTCCGGCTCGGGGAAGTAGCGATAGTCGTGTGCCTGCTCCTTCGAGCGCATCGAGTAGGTTCGCCCCTCGGCGTTGTTCCACAGGCGCGACTCCTGCACCACGCGCCCGCCGCCTTCGATCACGTCGATCTGGCGCTCGATCTCATACTCCAGTGCGGCGCGAATGTAGCGGAAACTGTTGACGTTCTTGACCTCGGCCTTGGTGCCGTATTGCTTCGCGCCCTTCAGCATCACGCTGACGTTGGCGTCGCAACGCAGGCTGCCCTCTTCCATGTTGCAGTCGCTGACGCCGCAGTAGAGCATAATCTCCTTCAGCCGCGTCAGGTACTCGAAGGCCTCGTCCGGTGTGCGCAGATCGGGCTCGCTGACGATCTCGGCCAGCGGCGTGCCGCAGCGGTTCAGGTCGATATACGTCCGTGAAACAGAATCGGCAAAGCCATCGTGAACGCTCTTGCCCGCGTCCTCTTCCAGATGCAGCCGCGTGATGCCGATGCGCTTGGTGATCGCCGCGCCCGATGCGTCGAACGCCGGAACGTCGATCCAGCCATTCTCCGCAATCGGCTTGTCGAACTGCGAGATCTGATAGCCCTTGGGCGAGTCGGGATAAAAATAATTTTTACGCGAGAAGATACTGGTCTCGCGAATCTCGCAGTTGATCGCCTTCGACGCCAACACGCCCAACTCGACGGCGCGGCGATTCAGCACCGGCAGCGCTCCCGGCAGGCCGAGACAGGTCGGGCAGACATGCGTGTTTGGCTCGCCGCCGTAGCGGTTGACGCAGCCGCAGAAGGCCTTCGTCGCGGTCAAAAGCTGTACATGAACCTCCAGCCCAATCACAGGCTGGTACTTGGCAAGAATCTCTGGCGTGAGTGCAGTCATGGTAGACATAATCAACTCGATTCTAGCAATAAGCGGCGGTCGATTTCTCCCTGACCCTCTTCCGTGCGCAATCTTTCAAGAAAACTGGCGCTGCGAGATGACCAACGGCGGTGCATGCCCCTAGAATCTAAAGTGATGGCTACAACGGTTCGTTCGTATTCAAAGATCAATCTAGGGCTGGCGATTGGGCCGGTGCGCGCAGACGGCTTTCATGGGCTGGCAACGCTCTATCAGACGCTGGCGCTGCACGATCTGGTCACCGTCGAGGCGCGCCGACTGGCGGCGGGCGAGTCGCGCATCTCGCTGACGACCAACCACGCGCAAGTTCCCACCGACGCGCGCAACACGGCGTGGAAGATCGTCGAGCGAGCGTTGGCGCGGATGAATGTCACCGCTGAGGTCGCAGTCCACATCGAGAAACGGCTTCCCGTGCAGGGCGGAATGGGCGCAGGTTCGGCCAACGCCGCCGCCGCGCTGATCGGGCTGGAGAGCGAGCTGGAGATGGCTCTGCCCGAGACCGTCCGGCTGGAGATCGCCGCTGAGGTTGGTTCAGACGTTCCGCTCTTCCTCCTCGGCGGAGCGGTGCAGGGTACACAGCGCGGGGAGATCGTCCGCGCAATGCAGGACTTCCCCGCCACGGCCTGCGTGATCGCCGTGCCGGAGGTTGGCGTATCCACTCCGCGAGCCTTTCGCGATTGGGACGAGCGGCAGGCGCAGAACCAGTTGACATCCGCCCCGCGAACCGATAAGCTGGATAAGTTGAGTCACGTTTACGCCTCCGTTCTTGGGGCTGACCTGAAGAAGTATGGGGTCAAGTCACAGACAGAGAAAACGCCTGACACATCCGGTATCGTTCGTGGCCGCAGCCCTGAGATAAAACAGGGTGGCTTGGAGGGTGAAACTCCCAGGCACGGCAGCACATGGAACGGTCTTGCCGAGAATACTCTTCTCGCGCTTGTCCGCACCGGGATCGAAAACGACTTTGAAGAGGTCGTCTTTCCTCAGTATCCCCTCCTGCGTGAAATCAAGCGTTTATTGATGGGTACCCCGGCTGGCGCGTCTTCTGGCGCACCGGCAGATTCGAGTGGCAATGCGTTGTGCGCGGCGCTCTCGGGTTCAGGCTCCGCTCTGTTTGGCCTTTATCGGTCGACGGCAGAGGCAGAAGCTGCTCAACAACGCGTTCAGGCTTCCGGCTGCAAGGCCCTCCTCACCGAGACCTTGCCCCGACAAGAGTACTGGCGCACAATGTTCGCAGAGTGATGCTTGTCGGCAGGGAACACCGACGACCGTATACTGGGCGATCGACTAATGGTAGGTCAAGTGCCTTTGACGCACTTTGTCCAGGTTCGAATCCTGGTCGCCCAGCCAAATTTCAGTCGACGCACAGAATACGACGAGAGCGAATAGAGTCCGCGCAGGTCAAGTGCGCGCAGACGAAACGATCGGTTTTCAATCGATTGGAAGATCGGCTTAGGTCGATCGCGTGGTTGGCTTCGGCCAGCCCGGTAACATAGGGTTCTTTCGGCGGCAGCAACTTGTCGCAGAGGTTGGACGGTTTTTGAGGTTTTGCACAGCGCTCCGCAATTGGAGCGAATGTAAGAGGTTCAGAGGCAGAAGTTTGAAGGGCCATGTCTCAGGTTTTGCAGTTTACAGCCTGATATTTCGTAATTCGAGGTAGCGACGCAAAACAAGGCGCCGTAAGACGTAAAGCAGCAGGAGCACCCAAGGTCAACCAACCTGGAGGGTTTCAACGTGAACAACCAAGACACGACTGCGGTTCTTTCCCCTATTTCAGAGCAGGCTGCGGAGGCGACAACGACCTCCCAGCCTGCTTCTACGTTAATTACCGATGTACGACCAGAGGCCTTTCGCGCACCGCAGGACGGAGCGCGCATCGCCGCCGAGCGCAAGCGCTCTCCCAAACTGAGCGATGACAAGCGTTTCAAGATCTTCTGCGGATCGTCGAATCACGCCCTCGGCGAAGAGGTCTGCAAGTTCATCGGGGTTCCACTGGGCGAGGTTCGTCTACAGCGATTCGCCGATGGCGAGGTCTACTTCCAACTACTCGAGAACGTTCGCGGTGTGGATGTGTTTTTGATTCAGCCGACCTGCAATCCGGTCGACGAGCACCTGATGGAACTGCTGATTATGATCGACGCTCTGAAGCGCGCATCGGCGGGACGCATCACGGTGGTCATTCCCTACTACGGCTACGCAAGGCAGGATCGCAAGGATCGCCCGCGCGTCGCCATCACGTCCAAGCTGGTGGCCGACCTGCTCAGCACCGCCGGAGCGAATCGCGCTCTGCTGGTCGATCTGCACGCGGCGCAGATTCAGGGCTTCTTCAATATTCCGGTCGATCACCTCTTCGCCAGCCCGGTGTTGGTGAGCTACTGCCGAGAGCTTGGGCTCCCGGATTTGACGGTGGTTTCTCCAGATGCGGGAGGCGTAGAGCGCGCGCGCTTCTTTGCCCAGAAGCTGGGAGTTCCTCTGGCCATCGTCGACAAGCGGCGCACCGACATCAACGTGACCGAAGTGATGAACGTGATCGGCGACGTAAAGGGTCGTTCCTGCCTGATTCTGGACGACATTGTCGATACAGCCGGAACGCTGGTGAAGACCGTGGAAGCGCTGTACGACCAGGGCGCGAAAAAAGTTTATGCCTGCGCCACGCACGCGGTTCTGTCGGGTCCGGCGGTAGCGCGCATCGAGGCCTCGCGGCTGGAGCAGTTGATCGTGACCAACACCATCCCATTGCGCGAAGAGGCGCAGAAGCTGTCCAAGATCAAGGTGCTTTCCATCGCAGGACTGCTGGGCCGCGCCATCGAAAGCATCCACATGGAGACCAGCGTCAGTACGCTGTTCAACTAGACGAAGTTGTAACAATGAGTTTGTAGATAGCAGGTAATTCAGATTGCGCGGCCAAGCCGCAAAGGGAGCGAAGGAAGTCCGTTACTGGGTTTTGACTCATTACTCACAGCGGTCTATCCCGTGCCCGAAAGGAAATGATTATGGCAACCTCTACCACCCCCATCGTCGTCGCAACGCCCCGCGAGGGCCGTTTCAACAAGAATGCCGCCCGTCGCGTTCGCGTCACCGGTCAGATCCCCGCCGTTGTCTACGGAGCGGGCCAGCCCTCGGTCGCCGTCACGGTTGATCCTCGCGTCGCCATCAGGATTCTGCACTCCGACTCTGGCCATAACACCATCTTCGACCTCGAAGTGACGGGAACTTCCGTCGTCAAGGCGATGATCGTCGACTGGCAGAACGAGCCGATCAAGGGCGCTCTGCTGCACGTCGACCTCAAGCGCATCGCGATGGACAAGGCCATGCGCGTCTCGGTGCCAATCCAGTTGACCGGCGTTCCGGTTGGCGTCAAGGCGCAGGGTGGAATTCTGGAGCATGTGCTGCGTGAGGTCGAGATCGAGTGCCTCCCTGGCGACATCCCGGGCCATCTCGATGTAGACGTTAGCGCGCTGGAGATTCACGGCGTCATCCACGTCTCGGATCTGCCGCACTCCGGTTCGATCAAGTTCCTCGGCGACGAGCATGCAACCGTCGCACACGTCACCGCCGTCAAGGAAGAGGCCGCGACCGAAGAGACCGCTGCCGCAGCAGAGCCCGAAGTAGCCAAGAAGGGCAAGGAAGAAGCCGAAGCCGCTGCTCCTGACGCCAAGAAGAAGTAAAGAGATTTCTTCTTGTTTTTGTCTTTAGATAGGGCGGGGCTTTAGCCCTGCCGCAATGATCGCAACAGCGATGGGGCTTTAGCCCCGGAGTTGTTCGCACAGAGGAACGAACGGCGTGAAACTGATTATCGGTCTCGGAAATCCCGGCATCGAGTACCAGTTCACTCCACACAACGTCGGCTTTCTCGCGCTGGATCGCATTGCGGAAGAGTGCAATGCGACCATCGCGAATCGCCGGGGCAAAGCTCTTACGACGAAGGTAAGGATTGCAGGACAAGAAGTTCTGCTGGCCAAGCCGGAGACGTTCATGAACCTGAGCGGGCAGTCAGTCGCCGCGCTGGTGAATGAGTTGGGAATCACGATTCCGTCCGAGGACGTGATTGTGATTCATGACGAGCTGGCCTTTCCGCTGGGCACGCTTCGCATCCGCGAGCGCGGTTCGGCGGGCGGGCACAACGGGATCAAGTCGATCCTCGGCGCGTTGGGAACAGAAGAGTGGATTCGCATTCGGATTGGCGTTGGGAAACCACCGCTGGCCGATGGCACGGAGATCAAGGCGGGAGGCAAGGATTACCTTCTCTCGCCGATGCGCAAGGCGGAGCTTGTGCTGCTGGATGAGGTTCTCGACCGCGTCAATCGCGCCGTCGAGGCGATTCTCGCCCAGGGAGTGAGCGCCGCTATGAACGAGTTCAATCGGACGGTTGCAAGCGAGTCGTCCGAGTAGTTTTAGACAGCGAGGCACGGTTTCGGCCGTGCCAACACGAAACGATGACCCCGAGGGGGCGTAAGTCCCTGAGGATTATTCCAGACCGGGTTGGCAGAAGATACGCCAGCACGGTGCGAAGCAGAACTTCGCAGAAAGAAGTAAACGAATGAATCGCACCTACGAAATCATGTTTATCGTTCGTCCCGACGTTGAGGAAGCCGATCTCGACAAGTTGATCGAGGGCTTCTCGGCCAACATCGTCAACGGTGGCGGCGAAGTCAAGAGTGTAGAGAAGATGGGCCGTCGTCGGCTCGCCTACACGGTTCGCAAGTTCAACGACGGCTTCTATGTGCTGCTGAACATCGCCGCCGCAGGCAGCCTGATCGGCGAGATCGAGCGCCGTCTGCGCGTCTCCGAGCCGGTCATCAAGTTCATCACTGTGCGCATGGACGAAGAAGAGAAGCGTCTGGCCAAGGTGAAGGCTCTGCGCGACTCGAAGGTCAAGCGCAGCGCGCAGCCCATCGCCCCGCCCGCACCGGTTGCAGTCGTCGCCGAGCCGGAGGCCGCTGCGGTTGCCGAAGCGCCTGCTGCGGTTGCAGAGACGCCTGCTGCTGTCGCCGAGACGGTGGCACCCGTTGCCGCCGAGTCCGCCGCAACGGTCTAATCGCCGCTTTGCACAAGATCTGCGCTGCGGCCTTGGCCGTCGCGCATACTGTACGAACCAACCGCCGCACCCGCTTCCAAACCCGGCCTACATGGCGGGCGTTCAAAGGCTACACAGCGAGCCTGGAGCGGTTTCGGCGCAACTCGAAAGAGATGAGAGGAATTTCCAATGGCTGACGAAACCAGCGCACCGCAATCCGCACCAGAAGCAAGACCCTACACGCCGCGCCCCGCATATGCCGGTCCTGGCGGCCCACGCCCACCCCGTCCCGCTGGCGGTCCTGGTGGAGCGGGCGGCCCCGGAGGACGCAAGTTCTTCCGTCGCAAGAAGGTCTGCAAGTTCTGCACCGAGAAGATCGACGCCATCAGCTACCGCGATGTTCGCCTGCTACAGGGCTTCGTCGCCGAACGGGGCAAGATCGTTCCGCGTCGTCTGACCGGCGTCTGCACCCGCCACCAGCGTCGCGTCTCGCTCGCCATCAAGCAGTCGCGCAACATCGCTCTGCTCGCCTTCGCCGCGCGCTTCTAACCCTCGCGCCGACCGGTAAGCCGGTCGGCGACAGAAATCTCGGAGAACTGCAATGGAAGTCATTCTGAAGGAAGACGTCA
Source organism: Acidobacteriaceae bacterium (assembly GCA_031296325.1). Lineage (GTDB taxonomy): Bacteria > Acidobacteriota > Terriglobia > Terriglobales > Acidobacteriaceae > Edaphobacter. The sequence goes on from JARLFY010000025.1 coordinate 36,358, forward strand.
TCAAGCTCGGACATCGCGGCGATGTAGTCAAAATCGCCAACGGTTACGGGCGCAACTACCTGCTGCCCGGCAAGCTCGCCATCGAGGCGACGTCGGCAAACAAGGCCGTCATCGAACAGATGAAGGGCTCGGCAATCCGCAAACTGGCCAAGGAAAAGATCGTCGCAGACGAACTCGCCCAGAAGCTCGAAGCGGTCGAACTGACCTTCGAGCGCAAGGTGGGAGAGAACGATCACCTCTTCGGCTCGGTCACATCGGGCGACATCGCACAGCAGCTCGAAGCGAAGGGCTTCATCGTCGACCGGCGCAAGATCTCGTTGGAAGAGCCGTTGAAGACTCTCGGCGAGTTCCATGTGCCGATCAAGCTGCACCGCGAGGTCACCAGCCATCTCAAGGTCACAATCACCAGCGACCAGCCAGAAGGCTCGACCGAAGTCGTTGCCGCCGAAACCACTGCCGAACCAGCAGCGTAAAAGCCACACAACGATTCACCCAAAAAGCCCCGATCCACGTTCCAGTGAGTCGGGGCTTTTTACGTCAATACTCGTAGAAAAATTTCTGAATTACAGTAGGGCGTCTGTTTGTCATCCCGCCGTCTGTTTGTCATTCCGTAGCGAAGCGAAGGAATCTGCTTTCCCTCGCTCCACGACGGTCTATCCCTTACCGAAGGCGCTCTACCGATTGAGCAGATCAACCGGCTGATAGACGTCCTTGATGCGGAAGGCCCCGGCCAGATCGGGGTGCCGCCGGGCGACGGCGCGATACATCTCCCACGCCACGCGGCGATAGCTGAAGTGGCCCGCCACGCCGCTGCGCAGCTCGGAGATATAGAGCGCCTCGGCCAAGTCCATCTTGAAGAGAGCGCGAACGCGTGTGCCAAGCGGCAGCAGGTAGGTCGCATTCTCTGGCCCTGCCGTATCGCACAGGCTGCGGTAGGCGGCGTGGGCGGCGTCCATGGCGGCTCTGTAGGCCTCGTCGAGTCCGCACTCAACCAGCGTAGGCTGGCCCGGACAGACCGGCGTCTCGTAGCCGTGAAGATCCGTGTAGGGCTGGATGAGCTGTACGCAGCGGCGATGGCGGTGCATGTCGCGGAATCCGCCGATGTCCATCAGGATGTCGAACTTGAAGCTCTGTCCGGCGGAGAAGGCGCGGGGCAGTTCGTCGTGCGGGCCGCGATGCTTGGTGCCAAGGGCGACGATCTCCGCAATCCCCGCCGGACTCAGCGCGATCACCGTGCGCTGAATCTGGCGCAGCGGGTAGTGGCACTCGGAGTAGAGCAGCGAGCTAGCCAACTCGACCTCCAGCGGCCCTGCGAGTTCGACCAGATCGACGACCGGAGCGTCCTCTATTGGCTGGCCCGCCATCAACTCTGCGGCGGCTGCGCGCAGTTCGCCGCGGGTGGCAATGGCGTAGGCATTGGGAGCGGAGTACTTGACCAGCGTCGGCGCCGTCTTGACCGGGCGCAGCAGAACCTCGGCGAGCTTGTCGCCGCACAGCCTGTCGACCGAGCCGACCTCTTCGCACAGTACACGCGCCTCGGCGTGGGTGACGTTCCACGCAGGCTCTGCGGCGGCCTTGCGCAGCTTCTCTCCCAGGCTGCGCACCTCGGCGAACTCGCTGCCCAGCAACCGCGAGATCTGCCCTTCCAGCGTGCGCGCGCTGACGATCTGCCCCAGCGAGGTGTTGGTCGCCAGCGGCAGCAGATAACGCGCCACATCGAAGGCACGGGCCTTCAACGTGCGCAGATAGGCCTCATCCTTCATCTCCGCGGGCTTGGGAACGGCGTTCTTCAGCGACTTGAGCGTCCCCGCACTGACGCAGTCATACGCGGCGAAGAGCGCCTCGATCGAGCCGGTATAGTCCTCCGTACACTCGCCCAACTCCGGCGTGAACCAGCCCGACTTGCGGAAGTTCTGGTAGCGCGTGCTGCGCTCCTGTCCGTCCCAACGCTGCTCGTCCACCAGAGCAATCGCAGCCAGCAGCGACAGGCGTTCGATGGCAAAGGGAATGTGCGCCAGATCGGCGATCGAGCGATGCCCATACTGAAAGTAGAAGGTGTTCAGGAACTGCTCAGCCCTCTGCGCGCTGATCTCCGCCAACGACTCCTTCATGTTGAGCGAGGAGCGCGAGTACTTCGCCATGGCGTAGGCCAGAACCTCCGGGTCCGCGCCCTGAATGGCGTAGACATCGGTCTGGTTCGCAGCAGAGACCGAAGCGGCGGGCTGGGTCGAGTCGGCGGGCTTCAGGTCGGCAGACTTCGCGGAAGAGTTCTGATCGGAGTTCGGGGAGGTAGGCATAGGCTGGTTATCGAGCATCTCAAACAGAATATGCTATCCGCGCTCGCCGCGTGAATCTGATTATTCCTTGAAGACATTGTCATTCTGAGCGGAGCAGAGAATCCCCGCATTTGTTCTTGCGGTTGCTTGTCCTAAATCCGCGTTCCTCCGTGCAGATCCGTGGTCGGCCCTTCGCCCTACAACTCCACAAAGTTTTTGAAGACCTGCAACCCCACCGCCGCCGACTTCTCCGGATGGAACTGCACGCCCATCACGTTGTCGCGTTCCACCGCTGCGGTAAACGTTCCGCCGTAGTGCGTGATTGCGGCGGTTGCCGCGACCACCGGCGCGCGCCACGAGTGCGTGTAGTAGACGAAGCCGCCGTCCTTCACCCCGCGCAGCAGCCGCGAGTCCTCGCGAATACCCTCAAGCGAGTTCCAGCCCACATGCGGCGACTTCAGATCCGCCCCCTCGTACACCGCAGGAAAATGCTCGCACATTCCCGCAAACGCTCCCAGCCCCTTCGTCCCAGGAGCCTCGGTCGAGCCTTCGAAGAGCCACTGCAGGCCGACGCAGATCCCCAGAAACCACGCGCCTTTGGCGATACTCTCGCGCACGGCTTCGGTCAGGCCAAGATCTTCCAGCAACTGCGTCGACTGAAAGTGCCCCACGCCGGGGAGGACAACTTTGTCGGCCCCACGCACCACCTCCGGCGACTGCGTCACCACCACCTCGCGCGCGGTGCGTTCCTCGCCCAGCAGATAGCGCAGCGCCTTCACCACGCTCGTCAAATTCCCCGCCTTGTAATCAATCACTGCAATCATCGAAACTCCAAATACTTAACACCGATTTTCACCGAGAGGCACCGATCAAAAGCAGTTCTCAATAAAATCTGGGTTCCACGGACTAGAACATTTCAGAAATTGCTATAGTCCAATTTGTTTGTCATTCCGTAGCATTATTAGTGTGCCATTCCGTCGCGTCTTTTGTTTGTCATTCCGTAGCAAAGCGAAGGAATCTGCTTTTGCTCACTTCACAACGGTCTGCACCATTACCGAAAGCGCTCTAGAGTACTGATTCATTAATTCGTAGCAATAAACCAAGGGCCAAGGACGCTAAACCAAGGGCTGAAGGCCCGTTCTATACCAGCCTAGGCCGAAGGCCTAGGGTTACGTTCATCACGGAACCAAGGGCTGAAGGCCCGAACTATAACTTCATAGAACTACTAACTCCGAACACTAGATCGGTGTTATGTTCTCCATCGTTACAGCAGTCCCTTGGTACTCGGCAGCATCTCGCGCATTCTTTCATCACGCGAGCAGGCGCCGCGCATGGCTCGGGCGAAGGCCTTGAAGATGGCTTCGATCTTGTGGTGATTGCTGCGTCCGTACATGATTTTTACGTGGACGTTGGCCTTGGCTCCGCGCGCGAATCCCTCGAAGAAGTCCGTCAGTAGCTCGCTCTGGAAGTCGCCGACCATGGGCACGGTGACTTGGTCGTCGACGACGTAGGCCGTGCGCCCGCTCAGGTCAACGGCGGCGACGGCCAGCGTCTCGTCCATCGTCATCACGAAGTAGCCCGCGCGCATGATGCCCTTCTTGTCGCCCAGCGCAATGCCGAAGGCCTCGCCCAGTGCGATGCCCACGTCCTCCACCGTGTGGTGCTGATCGACGTCGAGGTCGCCGGTGCATTTGAGCGTGAGGTCGAAGCCGCCGTGGCGCGTGAACAGCTCCAGCATGTGGTCGAAGAATCGAATCCCGGTCGAGACCGAGTACGCGCCCTGGCCATCAATCGTCAGCGTCAAGGCAATCTGCGTCTCGGTCGTACTGCGCTCGATCGTACCCGTGCGAACACTCTCAATTTGTGAATCCATCACTCAATCTCCTATGCCGTCGCTGACTTGCTAACTCGCTGCTACCCAACCAATCTCTTGCAAAGACTCCTTCAATGCGGCGAGTCCCTGCGTCACATGATCTTCAATCCCAATCGTAATGCGTACGAAGCCATCGCATCCGGGATCGCTCGACCGATCGCGCAGCAGCACGCCGCGTGTGCGCATCGCCTTCACCAACTCAGTATGCTTCGCGCCAATCTTCATCAGCACAAAGTTCGCGTGGCTGGGGAAAAAATCAATGCCAAGAGCGCGCAGCCCATCCATCATTCGCGCGCGCCCCGTGTTCACCTGATCGCAGTACCAGTCGAGATAAGTACCGTCGGCCAGCGCCACCGGCAGGCAGTCCAGCGCGATGCCATTGACGTTGTAGGGCGAGCTGACCTTGCGCACCAGCTTCATCAACTCGGCATTCCCCGCCAGCATTCCAATGCGCAGAAACGCCAGTCCATAGGCCTTTGAAAACGTCCGCGCCACCAGCAGATTCGGCACCTTGCCCACATCGGCCAGCACCGAGTCGCCGTGAAAGTGATAGTAAGCCTCATCGGCCAAAACCACAGCCTGCGGAGCCGCAGCGCAGATGGCAAGCATTTGCTCGCGGCTAACGATTGCTCCCGTAGGATTGTTCGGCGAGGCGACAATAATCAGCTTGGTCTTCGGCGTAATCGCCGCAAGAAATCGCTCGTAGGGAAACTCCAGAGACTCGTCGGCCTGCACGCGAACCAGATGCGAGGTCATCATGCGCGCGCTGACCTCGTACATAAAGAAGGTCGGCGTGCAGATAATCGCCTCGTCGTCCTCCTCCAGAAACGCCGCGCAGATCAGGTGAATCGCCTCATCGACGCCGTTGGTCAGCAACACCTGATCGGGCCGCAAACCGAAGTGCTCCGCAGTAATCCGCTCCACGCCCTCGCGCTCGGGATACTTCGTCAAGCCCTCCGCAGTAGTCTGCTTCAGCCGCTTGAGTACCTTCGGCGACGCCGCATAAGTATTCTCATTGAAGTCCAACCGCAACGCATCGCGCGCGGCCAGCGGAGGATGATACTCCGGCATCGCCAGCACCGCTCTGCGCGCCTGCGGCAACTCGTTCTTCACGCTCTCAACCTTAGCCACACTCGCCATCCCATCCGCCTCACTCACTCGCAACCGCACTTACCGCATCTTCACGCGCACACTCTGCGCATGGCCCATCAAACCCTCAGCCTCGGCCAGCGCAATCGCATGCGGCCCCATCGCGCGCAGCCCCTTGCGGGTGTACTGTTGCACCGTAATCACCTTGACGAAGTCCATCACGCTCAGCCCGCCGCGCACACGACCCACGCGCCCCGTCGGCAAAACATGGTTCGGCCCAGAGATGTAGTCTCCCATCGACTGCGGCGAATACGCGCCCACAAACACCGAACCCGCATTGCGAACCCACTTCAGATCCGCCGCTGCATCCACCGTCAGATGCTCCGGCGCCAGCCGATTCGTCAGCACGCGCGCCTCTGCAACCGTTTCGGTTACAAATACAAATCCCTGCGCCGCCAGCGACTGTTTTGCAATCGCATTGCTCTTCGCCTGCGCCTTCACCTCGACCATCACGGCCTCGGCAAGCGCGACGTTGCTGGTAATCAGCACAGCCAGCGCCTCGGGATCGTGCTCCGCCTGCGCAACCATGTCTGCGGCAATCCCCGCTGCATCGCCCGTCTCGCTGGTCACCACAATCTCGGTCGGACCTGCGGGCATATCGATGCCGCACTCCTGCGAGACCATCACCTTGGCTGCCGTCACATAGAGATTTCCCGGCCCAACAATCTTGTTCACGCGCGCAATCGTCGCGGTTCCGTAAGCCATCGCCGCAATTGCCTGCGCTCCGCCGACGCGATAGAACTCCGTCACTCCAGCCAGCCACGCCGCAGCCAAAGTCTCCCGCGCGGGCTTCGGCGAGCAGACCACGATGCGCTCCACGCCCGCCACCTGCGCCGGAGTCGCCGTCATCAACAGCGTCGAGGGCAGCGGATAACGTCCGCCGGGAACGTAGCAACCGACGCTCTCCAGCGGGCGAACAATCTGTCCAGCCTTCACTCCATCCGCCGGAGTGATCGTCCATTCCTTCGGCTTCTGCGCCGCAGCGAAGGCGCGAATGTTGGCCTGAGCCGCGCGCATCGCCGCTTGCAACTCCGGCGCAGTCGCCTTCCACGCGGCCTTCATCTCCTCGCGCGAGACCAGCAGCGAAGCCTCCGGCTTCATCCCATCGAACTTCGCCGACAGCTCGCGCAGAGCCGCATCGCCGCGCTCTCGCACCGATGTAACGATGCGCGTTACATCGGCTTCCACCTTCGATGTGTTGGCCGCACCGCGCTGTTCGATCGTCTCGATCAGCGCGGCGGCAGCCTTCTTCGTTCGTCCAAACGTTCGTACCAGCTTCATTTCTATCCTCTAGCGCATTTCTCGAATTACTGTAGACCAGAGATGAATTGTCATTCTGAGCGGAGCGAAGAATCCCCGCATTTTGCTCGCCCCAAAGACGGTCTACACCTTTACCGAAAAAGCTCTACTTTTACAGAACGACTTTGCTCAGCGGATACTCGACGATTCCGGTTGCGCCTGCATCCTTCAACTTGGGAATGACTTCGCGCACAATGGTCTCGTCGATGATGGTGTTCAGTGCGACCCACTCGGCGTCCTTCAGGTGCGAGATGGTCGGCGAGTTCAACGCGGGCAGTTGCGCGACGATCTTGTCGAGGTCGGCCTTCGGCGCATTCATCATCAGGCCCACGCGGCCCTGCGCAGCGATGGCGGCGTTCAACATCAGCGCGATGTTCTCGATTTTCTTGCGCTTCCAGTCGTCCTTGAACGCATCCTTGTTGGCGATCAACTGCGTCTCGCTCTCCATCAGCGTCTCGATGATGCGCAGACGATTGGCGCGCAGGCTCGATCCGGTCTCGGTGACTTCGACGATCGCGTCGGCCAGAGTCGGAGGCTTTACCTCAGTCGCGCCCCAGCTAAACTCCACCTTGACGGGAATGTTCTTGCTCGCGAAGTAGCGCTTGGTGAACTCCACCAACTCGGTCGCGATGACCTTGCCCGCCAGATCTTCCGGCTTCTGAAAGGGAGAATCCTCCGGCACACACAGAACCCACTTCACCTTCTGCCGGCTCACCTTGGAGTAGGTCAGACTGGTGATGTACTCCACGTCCGTCTCGTTCTCCAACACCCAGTCGTTGCCGGTCAGACCCGCGTCCAGCGCGCCCTTTTCCACGTAGCGAGCCATCTCCTGCGCGCGCACCAGCATGCACTCGATCTCGTCATCGTCGATACCGGGGAAGTAGCTTCGTCCACTGGCCGAGATCCGCCAGCCCGCACGCTCGAACAGAGCAATCGTTGCATCCTGCAAACTACCCTTGGGAATTCCCAACTTCAACTTCGTTGCCATCACACTCTCCTGAAGAATCTCTGAATCCGATTTTGTTTTGAAGGGGCGGGACTTTAGTCCCGCCATAAATCGCCAGCATCCAATGGGGCTTTAGCCCCCGAGGGAAACTTGAACGCTTATCTCAATCGTTCTCTTTACTTCCCTGCCGCAACTGGAATCGGCTTGGTAAAGCAGCTCACCGTTCCCTCGTGGCAGACCAGTCCATCGCCCTCGACCTCAACGCGGAACAGCAGCGTGTCGTTGTCGCAGTCGGTTGCAGCGCTGATGATGCGCAGACGATTACCGCTGGTCTCGCCCTTCATCCAAAGCTTCTGGCGAGTGCGACTCCAGAAGGTTACGAAGCCGCTCTCCAGCGTCTTCTGGTAACTAATCTCGTTCAGGAAGCCGAGCATCAGCATCTCGCCGGTCTTGGCGTCCTGCACGATTCCCGGGACCAGGCCATCCATCTTGGCAAAGTCGATTGTTGGTGCGTTCTGTACGTTGCTCATCTCATTCTCGCTTTCGATATTTTTTACGTTGTCATTCTGGCGAAGCCAGAATCCCCGTATTTAGTCGTTGCTTGTCTCTTCTGATAAATACTTCCAAACGGTTGAACTCATTTCGGACTACTTGCAAATCGTTGTTGCGGCTTCAAGAGTTGCGTTCTGATTGCGTCCGCGCGCAGCAAAAAGGCCCGCTCGCGGTATGCGCGTCGGCGGGCCTCTGGAATCCTGGTGTGCGTTTTGCTACTTCGCCCAGCCACAGACAGCCGCCAACACGCTTGTCGCATGATGATGGTGATGTCCACGATGCTCGGTCGAAAAGCTCATCTGTTCCAAGGCTACCGTCAACCCATTCCCTTTGTCAACGCAGAATCATAAGATCGGCATCAATTCGCCGAAGGCCGCTCGACGTGGTCGATAACAATCACATCTACCGGAGCCTTCATCGGCACCAGCTTCAGCCCAAGCTGCTCCTGAAGCGCAGTATAGATCGAAGGCGCGGACGAGTCCCCCGTGGTGTCCAGATCATCCGAAAAGTTTAATGTGAACACGTAGAAGCCCTTGAGTCCGGTCTGGTCTTGTATCTTATGTCCTACCTTCTGAGACAGTAACCGGACCAGAGACTCCATCGAGATTCCGTCCGTCTTTATCGACTGTATCTTTCCCCCGCGGGTTGAGTATCCGCGGAAGGTCTTTGCCTCGGTCATCTTCGATCCACCCTTTGCGAGTACCAGCGCAAAGGTTGGCAGCTCACGGCTCTCGTGATGAACCTTCAGTTGAATGCGGTCTGCATACAGTGCCTGCTGCATCTGTTCGCGCACCTTCTCCCGCTCCTCTGAACTCAGCTTCACCAGTTGCTCGGAGAGCGCGCCGTCCGGCTTGGCCTCGATATCAAACGTCTCGGAGCCGAACCACGCTGGGCCGCCCAAACACTGAAAGTCCAACTTGTCGTATGCCTCGCAGACAAGCGTCTTTAGCGTGTATCCCTTGGCAAAAAAGCGTCCGTTGGGCATTGAGCCAATACTGGTGGACATCCCCATACCGCTCTCAGCGTGCGGCTTGAAGGTTGCGACATCGTACGTCGCGCCGGGAGAAATCTCCGCAACAGTCTTTGCATCCGCCGCGCTCGCATCGGGTTTGGCTTGGGCCTGACAAAACGAGCCAGTCAGAGCAAGAAGCAGCAGCGAAAAAACTCCTACAGCCATCACGTCATAGGCCCTGCGAACGAAGTGCAAAATCACGGAGTCTCCCAGAGCTTGCGATTTTAATTCATTCCACGATACGCTCGCGCGCAGCAGGTCGTTTCAAGAGCCCGCCCCGCTACCTACTTTGGCCGATGGGCGATGATCTGGTCTTTGATCGCGGCATAGGCGGGCTGGGGCAGAATTCCGCGCGTGGTCAACTGGTTCTTCGCGGTGTAGGGCCTGCCCGCGATAATCCGCTGCACATATGCGTCGCCCATCCCTGGCAGAGCCTTCAACTGCGCCACCGTCGCGGTGTTGATGTCCAGCAGATTTTTCGACGCAGCAATCTTTTCGGAGACGCTCTGCGCAGGCTTGGCTGTGGGCGTAGTCGCGGGCGCACTCTGCGCTATCGAACCGCCACAGGCGAAGAGAAGGACTCCGGCAGCCAACACCGCCGACAAAATTCTGCTGCTGCGACGAACGATCATCAATGGGTCTCCTTTAGAACTCCGCGAAAGACAAAGATAAATCCGTACCAGAGTAGCGCAGATCTCATACACAAACCACACAATTATTTCGCCCAAAGACGACCTTTCGGAGGGATTTGCTCGTCCCACCAGATGCGTTGCGCGGGCATTTGGTCGTACTCTACTAAATAGACCGTTATGAAGAAAAAACTACGCATAGGCATTCTCTTCGGAGGCCGCTCGGGCGAGCACGAGGTCTCTCTGCTCTCCGGCGCGTCCATCCTCAAGGCCATCGACCGCAAGCGGTACGAGGTCGTCCCCATCGCCATCGACAAGCAGGGCCACTGGCTCAGCGGCAGCGAAGCGGAGCAACTGCTCGGCAGCGGCGCGCTGGCAACAGCAAACCTGCCCGGAGCCGCACAAGATGCCGAGTTCGCCACCAACGCCCAGCGCAGTGGCGAACCGCTCAACGTTCCCGCGCAACCCGCCGATGCGCTGCAACTCAGCAGCATCTCCAGCGCAGAGTTGGCGCATCCCGGCAACCCTCTCGCCGCCTCGCTGGACGTCGTCTTTCCCGTACTACACGGCACCTTTGGCGAGGACGGCACCATTCAGGGCCTCTTCGAGCTGGCCGACATCGCCTACGTCGGATCGGGCGTTCTCGGCTCCTCGGCGGGCATGGACAAGGACGCGATGAAGCGGCTCTTTGCCGCCGCCGGCCTGCCGCAAACGCCGCACGTCGTTCTGCTGCGCAGCCAGTGGCGCGCCGATCCCAAACGCGCAACCCGCCTCATCGAGAAGTCGCTGGCCTACCCGCTCTTCGTCAAGCCAGCGAACCTTGGCTCCAGCGTCGGCATCAGCAAGGTTCACAACCGCAGCGAACTGGCCCCCGCGCTCGACCTCGCCGCCAGCTTCGACCGCAAGCTGGTCATCGAGCAGGGCGTCGGCGGCCCCGGCGTCAAGCCGCGCGAGTTCGAGGTCGCCGTCCTCGGCAACGACGAGCCCGAGGCCTCGGTCGTCGGCGAGATCGTCCCCAACAAGGAGTTCTACGACTACGACTCGAAGTACGCCGACTCGCCCGAAGAGCCGTCGATCCCCATCATTCCCGCCGAGATCACCGCCGCCCAGTCCAAGCAGATCCGCCAGATGGCGCTCGCCGCCTTCCGCGCCTGCGACTGCTCCGGCCTGGCCCGCGTTGACTTCCTGATGGAGCCAGCCAGCAAAAGCAAGGGCCAGAAGACCAAGCCGCGCATCTACCTCAACGAGATCAACACCATGCCCGGCTTCACCAGCATCTCGATGTACCCCAAGCTGTGGAAGGCCAGCGGAATCCCCTATAAAAAGCTCATCGACCGCCTCATCGTACTGGCCCTGGAACGCCATCGCGAGAAGCAGGAGACCCGCTTCACCAAGGCTTAGAGCATATTTTTAATTGCTATAGACCAGAAATATATTGTCATTCTGAGCAATGCTTTCTTGTGTATTGTCATTCTGAGCGATGCCCTTTTGAGGATTGTCTTTCTGAGCGAAGCGAAGAATCCCCGCATTTTGCTCGCGCCGCAACCGTCTAAACCATTACCGAAGATGTACTAACGTCCTGAGTCTTAATTCGCAACACAGAAACCAAGGACTGAAGGCCCGACCGATAGCTTCACGAATACGACAGAACACGAAGCACCACCAGCAAAAGAGGTCAACAACATGCTGACGAAACGAATTATTGCCTGTCTGGACGTACGAGGCGGGCGCGTAGTGAAGGGCGTACAGTTTGTCGACATCGTCGACGCGGGCGATCCGGCGGAGCTGGCGCATCGCCATGCGGCGGCTGGAGCCGACGAGATCGTCCTGCTCGACATTACCGCGACGCACGAGGGCCGCGGAACGCTGCTCGACACCGTGCGCCGCGCGGCGGCCAAGCTCTTCGTGCCCTTCACCGTGGGCGGCGGCATTCGCACGGCAGACGACGCCGCAGCCGTCTTCAACGCAGGCGCGGACAAGGTCAGCATCAACTCGTCGGCAATCGCCCGGCCCGAGCTGATCGGCGAGATCGGCGGCAGCTTCGGCGCGCAGGCCGTCATCGTGGCCATCGACGCACGACGCGGCGCGAAGGGAGTAGAAGACGCCGAGGTCTACGTCAGCGGCGGTCGCAAGCCCACCGGCCTGCGTGTGGTGGACTGGGCAAAAGAGGCCGAGTCGCGCGGCGCCGGAGAGATTCTGCTCACCAGCATGGACACCGACGGCATGCGCAACGGCTTCGACTGCGAACTGACCGCGGCCGTCAGCGAGGCAGTCCAGATCCCCGTTATCGCCAGCGGTGGAGCGGGCACCGCCGAACACTTCGCCGAGGTCTTCAGCCGTGGCAAGGCCGACGCCGCACTGGCCGCCAGCATCTTCCACTTCGGCGTCACCGACTCGCGCGAATTGAAAGCCCAGTTGGCAAAGGCTGGAGTCAGCGTCCGTCTGCCCTGCTAAAGACTTAACGCCGATCTGCACCGATGGCACCGATTCCGTAGCAATTTGTTGTCATTCCGTAGCACTTTTTGTTGTCATTCCGTAGCGCGAGCGGAGGAATCTGCTTTTTTGCTTCACAATGGTCTACCCCATTACCAAAAATGTTCTAACCAAGGGCCAAAGGCCCGCTCTATACCAGCCTAGGCCGTAGGCCTAGGGTTGCATCAGGCAAACAGACTGAGGGCTGAAAGCCCGACCTATACTTTCGCTATAGCAATACTTCAGGAGACCAAAATAGATGTTGATTCCTTCGATTGATCTGATGGGTGGGCGGATTGTGCAATTAGTGCAAGGCGAGAAGCTCAAGCTGGCCTTCGACGACTTCGAGTACTGGATCGAGCGCTTCTCGAAGTACCCGCTCGTCCAACTCATTGATCTCGACGCGGCGATGCGCCAAGGCGAGAATCGCAAGCTCATTGAGATGATCTGCAAGCGTCTCCCCTGTCAGGTGGGCGGAGGCCTGAAGACCGCCGCCGATGGCCGTACCCTGCTCGATGTCGGCGCCAAACGCGTCATCTATGGATCGAGTCTCTTCGGCGTGGCCGAGGAGGGCGAAAAGCGTCGCCACAAGATCATCCGCCTCGAATTTGCCGAGGAGTTGAAGCGCGCGCTGGGCGAAGAAGCCCTCTGCTTCTCGGTCGACACCAAGGGCGGACGCGTCGCCGTGAAGGGTTGGAAGGACTCGGTCGAGCTAACCCCCGAAGAGGCCGTCACCTGGCTCGAAGACTCCTGCGCCGCCTTCCTCTACACCCACGTCGACACCGAGGGAACGATGCAGGGCTTTCCGCTGGACGTCGCCGCCGTTCTGCGCGCCTGCACCGCCAAGCAGCTCATCGTCGCCGGAGGCATCAAGGAGCGCGCCGAGATCGACGCGCTCGATGCAATGGGCGTCGATGCCGTCGCAGGCATGGCGGTCTACTCCGGCGCAATGGACGCATAGCGCACAGGCACATTGAAAAGAGTGGAAGCCAGTAGGAGACCTCTACCCCTTGATGCGTGAAGGATGGCATCTACCCCATCAAGGCGTCATTCTGAGCGAAGCTCAGAATCTCTGTCGTTCTTTCGATCCGGCTGAAACGCCTCCGACCTGCCGGGTGCCCCCATTCATGACGATCATCGTCATGGGTGGGAGTCAATACCGCCCGCACTACGAGCCGTTGTCTTTGCTGTTGTCTTCAAACGACTAACCCAGAACGTTAGTTACCCGCGTCATTCGCCGCGATGGCGTAGTAGCCCTTGCGCGTCTCGATCTTCAACCCTTTGCCGCAGTTGAGGTCGAGCTTGCGAAAGGTTCCATCGTTCTTGGCGTTGGTCGGCGTATAGCTGAGCAGGTACTGGGTGCGCAACTCGTCCTGAATCTGGTTGAAGGCGTCCTCCAGCTTCTTGCCGTCGTGTCCCACGTTGATGACGCGGCCTCCGGTCTCGCTGGCGAGCTGCTGCATGTCGCGCGCGCCGGAGTCGGCGAGATTGAAGCCCCCTCCGCCATAGAATCCGTGGTCGGCGATCAGAATGACGTAGATAATGGCATTCGCCTTCTGCGCGGCCTCGATGGAACTCTTCAGCGTCTCCTGCGACCCCTGATCGCCTCCATCGGTCAACAACACCAGAACCTTGCGCCCCGCCTCCATGCGCAGCTTTTCGTTGGCTGCCAGATAGACGGCGTCGAAGAGCAGCGTTCCGCGCGGCTCGCCGTTGCCGGTGACCGAGCCGGTTCCTGCGCCGGTATTGATCGAAGCCTTGTTCAGCGCACGCTGAATCTCGCTGGCTCGGTTGGTATAGTCGGACAGCAGGTTCACATTGATGTCGAAGGAGATGAGGAACGCCTCGTCCTTGAGCTTGAGAACGTCGCGCAGAAAGGTTGCGCCAGACTCCTTCTCCAGCGGCAGAACATTGGTCTGCGAACCCGAAGTATCCAGCAGAATGCCGATGGTCAGCGGCAGCTTCTTCTCCTGGGTAAAGTTCTTGATCGTCTGCGGAACCTTGTCCTCGCTGACGGCGCACTCGCCCTTGGACAGATTGGTGACGAATCCGTCTTTATCCCGCGCAGAGAAGTACAGATTGACCAGATTGACGTTGATGTTCAGGGTCGGCGCGTCAACGTCGTTCGTCGCCAGCGCGGGAGCATCCGACGCCGGCGGCGGCCCGTCGGGCGAGGGAGCCTCCTGCGCAAGCAGGGCTGGAAACAGAGAGAGCGACACCGCAGCGGCAGCGATTCGGAGAAAGCGCATAGTTCATTATGCCAACGATTACGCAAATTTAGACGAAGCCCCGTCGATTTGGTTTCGTCATCCTGAGCGAAGCGAAGAGTCCCCGCATTTTGCTCGCACCATGAAACTCTACCCCTTTGAGCTATTCGGGATTGCTATAGGCCAATTTGTTTGTCATTCCGTAGCGAAGCAAAGGAATCTGCTTTTGCTCGCTCGACACAACGTTGCCGGGGGGGGGCTGCGTCCAACCATCTTGCAACACGCCCGCACGACGAGAGGTCGCGCGACCGAGCAAGGCGCACCGCTGGCAGTCTCCGTGCGCCACTGGTACTCTCATAGAGGTATGGCACGGGGGTCTTCGAGTTGAGAAATAGCATATTGGCAGGATCAATGGCGTTGGTAATGCTTGGCGCACAGGCACAGACAAAGCTCGCGCAGCCGCAGGGCGCGCAGCCACAGCCCGCCGCCGCGCAGGAGAATCTTGCGCTACAGACGATTCCGGACGCTCCAAAGCCGCAGGCGACTCTGCCCAACCTAACCTCGGTCGCTCCCGGCAAGGGAACAACCGCCGCTACCACCGCCGACTCAACCGCGAACAGAGCGCCTGCGCCTGCACCAAAGCCAGCGCCCAGCGCTCAGCCCCATCCCTACCAAGTTACCGGCGACGAGGCCGACAGCGGCATGACCATTCACGTCGGCGTAAACGACGTCAACGTGCCGTTTACGGTGAAGGACTCGAAGGGCAAGCTGGTGGCTGGGCTGACGGCCCGCGAGATTCAGGTCTACGAGAACGGTCTGCTCCAGCACATCACCCGCTTTACCACCGACGCCTTTCCTCTCTCCGTGGCCATCATCGTCGACCAGACCCTCAACCAGCACGACATGGATCGCGTGAACGCCGCTCTGGGAGCCTTGCAGGGAGCCTTCACCAAGTACGACGAGGTTGCGGTCTACACCTACAACAACGGCCCCAAGCTGCTGACGGACTTTACCGGAGCGGACAGCGCGCGTCTGACGCAGGCCATCGAAGAGTCGAAGGGGCAGGGACGCGATCAGTTGCTGGCGGGCGATCTGAGCGGCCCCATGTCGCAGACCACGGTCATCAACAACCAGAACTTCGATCCGAACACGGCATCGTCGCGCGGCCACACCGGAATTCAGTTGAACGCGCCCAAGGAATACCACGTGCTGAACGACGCGATTCTGGCCGCCGCCACCGCACTCAGCCGCAAGCCGGTCGAACGTCGCCGCGTCATCTACGTCATCTCCGACGGCAAGGAATATGGCAGCACGGCCCACTTCAAGGACGTCGTCAGGTATCTGCAGACCAACAGCATCGAGGTGGACGGAACGCTGGTGGGAGACTCTTCCCTGCCGGTACTGGGCTTCCTCGACCGCATCCATCTGCCGCTCACCATGAGCGACAACATTCTGCCAAAGTACTCTACCGCAACCGGCGGTGTCTTCGACGCGGAGTACATGTCGGGAGCGATCGAGAAGAGCTTCAGCCGCATCGCCGAAGAGGTTCGCAGCCGCTACACGCTCGACTACATCACGCAGGAGCCGTTGATCGACGGCAAGTACCGCAAGTTGGAGGTGCGCGTCCTGCGCCCCGGCCTGACGGTTTTGGCCCGGCAGGGCTACTACCCCTCGGCGATACAGGCCCGACCGCGACCCGCCGCCGCGCAATAGTCTGAATGGATGCGATGAATACTCTTTTCAGCGGCAATGCGCTGCTCGCGCTGGCTGCGGCGGCAATCTGGGGCGGCAGCGACTTCTCCGGCGGCATGGGCGTCAAGGCCGCCGGGGGCAGCGTTCGCGCGGCTCTGCGCGTCATTCTGCTCAGCCACATCACCAGCTTTGTCGTACTCCTCGGCATCGCGCACCTACGCGGAGACGCCGCTCCACACGGCGCCCTGCTGGCCTGGGGACTGGCCGCAGGAGTGCTCGGCGGACTCTCCCTGACGGCCTTCTACATCGCTCTCTCGCGCGGAGCAATGGGCGCGTCGGCCGCGATCAGCGGACTACTGGCCGCAGCCATTCCCGCCGCCGTAGCAATGTGGATGGACGGCTCTCCGGGTGCGCGCCCCCTGCTCGGCTTCGTCGTGGCAGGGCTGGCAATCTGGCTGATCGCCGCCGGATCAGCCGATGAGACATCTCGCGGGGAAACTCCCCCCATCGCCAGCGGAACCATGCTGCTGGCAACGCTGGCAGGCGTCGGCTTTGGATTCTATTTTGTAGCGCTCAAGATGGCCGGTCCCGCAGGAGTAATCTGGCCGATGGCCACCTCGCGCATCGGCAGCCTCTGCGTCTGCTCGCTCATGCTTTTGGCTCTACAGCATTTTGCGAATTGCAATAGATCAGGAGAAATTTGTCATCCTGAGCAAAGCCCCCTTGAGAATTGTCATTCTGAGCGAAGCGAAGAATCCCCGCATTTTGCTCGCACTACGACGCTCTGCCCCATTAATAAAAATGCGCCAGCCTCGCGATCCGACAAAGCAACCGAGCCACGCATCCGCCTCAACCGCAAAGCCGTCGGTTGGGCTTTGGCGACCGCGCTGCTGGATACCTCGGGCAATATGCTCTTTGTAGCGGCGACCCGCGCCGGCAGGCTGGACGTAGCCGCCGTGCTGGCCTCGCTCTACCCCGCGACCACCATTCTGCTGGCGGCGCTGGCTCTGGGCGAATGGCCTACCCGTCGGCAGGCCATCGGCATGGCCACCGCAGCGATCGCCGTAGTCCTGATCGCGCTGTAGCTCTACCGGCCTAGTATGAACGCAGAGAACAATGAATTGTCCTTCTGAACGAAGCGAAGAATCCCCGCATTTCGTTCGCCCCGCGACGCTCAACCTCATCGGCGAGAATGCTCCAAACCACGACGCATCATCGTAAACAGAAGTCCTACTTGATGACGGTTTCGTGTTCGCGATCGGCAGCGGCCTTCAGTTCCGCCGCAACGCGAGCCTCTGCGGCGACACGCGCCTCGGCAGCGAGCTTGGCCTCCTGATACGCCTTGGCCTCCAGCTCTTCCTTCTTCTTCTGTTCGTCCGTCTGAGCCTCTTCTTCAAGGCCCTTTAGCCCGGACTTGAAGCCGCGCAGTCCTTCGCCGAGGCCCTTGCCCAGTTCTGGCAGCTTCTTGCCGCCGAAGAGCACGATTACGATGAGGCCAATCACGAGCAGATGCATCGGTTGGAATAGGTCGCCCATAAAAATATCTCCTGACTACTGTGCATCGGAAAAGAGCCCTTTTGCACACATAATTGTCGCACAAATACGTCCATTTGGGCCGAGCGGAAGAATCGTCCCTGTAATTGCTTTGGCATACGGTCGCCTCCTCCCGCTAAACTAATTCTGTGCCGACTGTTGCCAAGCCGAAACTGCGCCCGATCCAGCGCCTTGCTCTGATCGTGGTGCCGCCTCTGGTAGCGCTCCTCGTCCGCCTGATTGGCAGCACCCTGCGCTACGAGGAACGCATAGAACCGGGAGTGACCCGGGGCGACCTGATCCCCGGCCCTACCGTCTTCGCCTTCTGGCATCGTTCGCTGCTGGTCTGCGCGCATCGCTTTCGCGACTTGAATATTGCGATTCTGGTCAGTTCCAGCTTCGACGGCGAGCTGATTACCCGCACCATCGAGAGGTTGGGATTCCGCGTCATTCGTGGTTCCAGCTCGCGCGGCGGTGCCGCCGGACTGCGTGGCATGAAGATGGCCTACGCCACAGGCCACATCTGCGCCATCACCGCCGACGGGCCACGCGGCCCGGTCTACGTCGCCAAGCCGGGAACCGCCCAGCTAGCCAACTCGGTCGGAGAGATCGGCGCAGACGGCAAGCCCGTCGGAACCTGGGTCGGCAGCTTCTACGTCTACCCCGAGCGAGCCTGGGAGCTGCGCTCGTGGGACAAGTTCATGATTCCCAAACCCTTCTCGCGCGTCCTCGTCACCTGGCCCGCCCACGTTCCCGCCGATCAGGTCACGCCCCAAACAGTCCAAGCCGCCCTGAACCGCTCCGTCGCAATGATCCATGAGGCAGCCAACCAAGTCTAAGAACCCTGGAATAAAGCTATTTCAGACCTGCTATCCCCTTTTGTTTGTCATTCCGTAGCAACGCGAAGAAATCTGCTTCTGCCCTTGCTCCTGTTTTTGTTTGTCATTCCCGAAGGGAATCTGCTTTTGCCTTTGCTTTTGTCTTTGTCTTTGTCTTTGTCTTTGTCTTTGTTTGTCATTCTGAGCGAAGCGAAGAATCCCCGCATTTCGCCGACCGCCGCAACGCCCTACCCCATTACCAAAAACGCTCTAAACTTAAAACCGTGCCTCTCTCGAATTCCAACCCAATGCTCGTCTCGGACTTCCACTTCGATCTCCCCGAATCCCTCATCGCCCAGCATCCTCCCGCCGAGCGCGGATCGAGCCGCATGCTCGTCCTCCATCGCGCTCCGCAACCGGACGAGCCTGCCCTCGTAGACGAGCGTTTCACCAGCCTTCCCAGCCTCCTGCAACCCGGCGACCTGCTGGTCCTCAACGACTCGCGCGTCCTCCCGGCGCGTCTCTTTGCCACTCGCCGCGGAGCGCGCACCCAGGCCAACTCGCCCGACCCCAGCGGCCAGATCGAGGTCTTGCTGACCGAACAGTTGCAGAATTCTGCACACCCTGAAGAGAATCTCTGGCACGCTCTGGTTCGTCCCGCGCGCAAGGTTCAGCCCGGCGAGACGCTGCTCTTCTTCGAGCCTCACGCGGAGACGGGACGCTCTGCCCAGCCCGTGCTGACCGCCGAGATCGTCGCCACCGGAGAGTTCGGCGAACGCACCCTGCGCTTTGCCCCCACCGAGGACTTCTACGCAACCATCGCGCGCATCGGCCACATGCCTCTGCCTCCCTACATCCATCGCGATCAGGCCGAGCAGCCCGACTCCGTCGAGGACCGCGAGCGCTACCAGACGGTCTACTCGCAGCAACTCGGCTCGGCGGCGGCGCCCACCGCCGGACTGCACTTTACCCCGCAGGTTCTGGCCGCGCTACAGGCTCGCGGCGTGGAGATCGCCACCATCACGCTGCACGTCGGTCTGGGAACCTTCCAGCCGGTACGGGTCGATCGGCTCGACCAGATCCGCCTACACAGCGAGCGCTACACCCTGCCCGAATCCACCGCCGAGGCGATCAACCGCGCCCGCGCCGAGGGCCGCCGCATCGTCGCCGCCGGAACCACCACCACGCGCACTCTGGAACACATCGCCGCAGAGTCCGAACGAGCCGGGGAGACCACCCTGCGCGCGCACTCCGGGGCGACCTCCATCTTCATCGCGCCCGGCCATCGCTTCCGCATCGTCGGAGGACTGTTGACCAACTTCCATCTGCCCGAATCCACCCTCCTGATGCTGGTCGCAGCCTTCGTCGCCTCCCCCTTCGCCGCAGATCCGAATCACGCAGAGCAAGGCCGCCAGAAGATTCTAGCCGCCTACGCCCACGCCGTTCGCGCGCAGTACCGCTTCTACTCCTACGGCGACTGCATGTTGCTGCTCTGAAGCCCGAAGCAATAGCAACACGCCATCCAAGTATGGGTGCCCCATCTTCGGCGCAGCTTCATCGCCGGGTGCCCCATCCATCGCGGTTTCATCAGCGATGGGTGGGAGGAATACAGTTCGCACCATAAGTCGCGGCTTTTGCCTGTTTTTGTTTGTCATCCCCGAAGGGGATCTGCTTTTGCCTTTGCTGTTGCCGTTGCCTCGCCGTTGTCGGGCAAGGGCCAAAGGCCCGTCCTATACCAGCCCAGGCCGAAGACCTGGGGGTGCGCTGTTTGCTCGCATCTTCTAAATCTTGCGGGTTCTCAAGCAGCCTCGTTCTCCGCCTTCAGCTTCTCCGCCGTGTAGTACGAGATCAGCGCGTCGATGGTCGGCTGCAACTGTCCTTCCATCACCATGGCCAACTGATGATTGGTCAACCCGATGCGATGATCGGTCATGCGGTTCTGGGGGAAGTTGTAGGTGCGAATCTTCTCCGAGCGATCGCCGGTTCCGATCTGCTGCTTGCGATCCTTGGCCTGAATCTGGTGGATGCGTTCCTTCTCCACCTCGTAGAGCCGCGCCCGCAAGACGCGCATTCCCTTCTCGCGGTTCTTGATCTGCGACTTCTCGTCCTGACAGCTTACGACGGTATTGGTCGGCAGATGCGTAATGCGCACCGCCGAGTAAGTCGTATTGACCGACTGCCCGCCCGGCCCCGACGAGCAGAAGGTGTCGATGCGCAGGTCCTTCGGCTCGATCTTGACGTCGACCTCCTCGGCCTCCGGCAGCACGGCCACCGTAATCGCCGAGGTATGCACCCGGCCCTGCGTCTCGGTCGCCGGAACGCGCTGTACGCGGTGAACGCCCGACTCGTACTTCAGCAGCGAGTAGACGTTATTGCCCTCGATGATCGCGGTAACGTCCTTCAGTCCGTTGCCGATTCCCGACTCGGTCTGCGACAGCACCTCGACCTTCCAGCGATGCTGCTCGGCGAATCGCATGTACATGCGGAAGACCTCGGTGACAAACAGCGCAGCCTCATCGCCTCCGGTTCCCGCGCGCAGTTCGAGAATCACGTTCTTCTCGTCGTTCGGATCCTTGGGCAGCAACATCACCTTGAGCTGCTCTTCGATCGGCGCAAGCTGTGGCTCCAGCGTGGTCAGCTCTTCGGCGGCCATGGCCTTCACATCCGGGTCGGGATCGGCCAGCATCGCCTTGGCCTCGGCAATGCCATCTTTAACCTTGCGATACTCACGGAATTTTTCCACCGCAGGCTCCATGTCGCGGTGCTGCTTGGCGATGGCCTGAAACTTCTTCTGGTCGTTGACCAGCGTGGGATCGGACATCTGGTTACCAAGCTCGTTGTAACGGACTTCGAGTTGATCGAGACGATCAAACATGGGAATTTCTCCTGAAAACAGGGATTAGGAAATAGGGGTCAGGCAAGAACGATAGACGCGCACCAGGAAATAGGCGCAGCTAGTGCTGATCGCGACGCAAGGGCGTCACGCGGGGGGAGTTCACCGAAGATGCACTCACTCGAATCATCGCTACATGTATTCTACCGCGATTGCCAGACGCATTGAAACTCCCTTGCCGGGTGCCCCATCCATCGCGGTTTCATCAGCAATGGGGGAAGGGATACAGTTCGCACCACAAGCCGCTGCTTTTGCCGTTGTCGTTGCCTATCGTTCGTTTGTCATTCCGCAGCCTTTTGTTTGTCGTTGCCTATCGTTTGTCATTCCGCAGCGCCTGTTGTTTGTCATTCCGCAGCGCGAGCGGAGGAATCTGCTTTTGCCTTTGTCTCTGTCTGGCAAGGGCCAAAGGCCCGTTCTATACCAGCCCAGGCCGAAGGCCTGGGTCAACGCCCAGCCCAACGACCAGGGGCTGAAGGCCCGCGCTATAGCTCTCTGCGCATCAAAATGCGGTGTCTCGATACGGCCTAGCCTTGGCGGGCGCGTTCGATCGCTCGCACCACGGCGCGAGCCTTGTTCTCGCACTCGGCGAACTCGTTCTCCGGCACTGAGTCGGCGACCAGCCCGGCGCCAGCCTGAATGTAGCCCTGCTCGCCGTTCATGAACAGGGTGCGGATGGCGATGCACGAGTCGAGATTGCCGCTGAAGTCGGCGTACAGAATCGATCCGCCGTAGACGCCGCGCCGCGCCGGTTCCAGCTCCTCGATGATCTCCATGGCGCGAATCTTCGGCGCGCCGCTCAGGGTTCCGGCGGGAAAACAGGCGCGAAAGGCGTCGATCGCGTCCAACTCTGGCTTCAATGTCCCTTCGAGCGAGCTGACCAGATGCATGATGTGCGAGTAGCGCTCGACGAACATCAGGTCTTTGACCTTCACGCTGCCATATTCGCTGACGCGGCCTACGTCGTTGCGTCCGAGATCGACCAACATCACATGCTCGGCGACCTCCTTCTGGTCGGCGCGCAGACTGGCCTCCAGAGCGCGATCCTCCACCTCGTCGGCAGAGCGCGGACGCGATCCGGCAATGGGCCGATACTCGACCGTGCGTTCATGCACCCGCACCAGCAACTCCGGCGAAGCTCCGACAATGTGCGCCACGACGGGCTGCAACTTCTTCGCCTTCTTGACCGCCTTCGCCGACGACGCAGCCTCCATCCCGAAGCGCAGGAAGTACATGTACGGCGAAGGGTTGACGATGCGCAGCGAGCGATAGACGTCGAAGGCATCGACGCCGGGAATGCAGTCGAATCGCTGCGACAGAACGCACTGGAAGACGTCGCCCGAGGCGATGTACTCCTTGGCGCGCAGCACCGACTTGAGGAAGCGAGCCTTCGGCGTCCGCGCGCGCAGCTTGAGCGCGCCGAGCTTCTTTGCCGCGCTGCGCGATTTGGCCTTTACCGGCAAAGCCCGCGCCAGCCGCTTCTCCAACCGGTCGAGCCGCTTGACGGCCTGCGCATAGGCCGACTGCGCAACCTGCGCCGCCGTCTTTCCCGCAGATCGTGCCGCAGCCTTCTCGCGCGTCAGATCGGCGGTAACGATCAGGAAGATCTCTTTCTTCACATGGTCGAAGGCCAGAACCTGATCGAAGAACATCAAGCATGCATCGGGCACTCCCAACTCGTCCTTGGCCAACTCCGGCAGTCGCTCGATCTGGCGGACGACATCGTAGGAGAAGAATCCCACCGCTCCGGCAGTGAACGGCGGAAGCCCCTGCAATCGCGCCGGTGTGTGGCCGCTGAGCGCGAGCTTCAACTCGGCGAAGATGTCGCCCTCGAAGCTGCGCCGCTTTGCGCCCTGCTCCACGCTGATCGAGCTTCCGCGCGAGACGATCTTCTTGTACGGCTCGATGCCGATGAAGGTGTAACGTCCCACGTGTTCGCCGCCTTCGACCGATTCGAGCAGAAACGCCTCCGGCTCGTCGTGCGCAATGCGCAGGAAGGCCGAGACCGGCGTCTCCAGATCCGCCGTCACCGTGCGGTAGACGGGAACCAGCGAGTGCGTGCGGCTCAGCGAGAGAAACTCGCGCAGGGTGGGCAGAGAAGACTTGGAGTTCACTGAGGATGCGTTCGCCATAACGTGTCTTCCCATCATACTTCCCACGCGGCCCAATCTGGGAGTCCAGCCCTGTTTCGGGCACTCCCGCATTAGAGCATTTTCTGAATTGCTATAGACCAAGAATGAATTGTCATTCTGAGCGTAGCGAAGAATCCCCGCATTTTGCTCGATCCACGACGGTCTACACCATTACAGAAAATGCTCTAGTCGTGCAACGCCGCTTCAAAGCGCTGGAGCGCTGCATCCGACCAGGCGTGGCTGTCCTTGCGCCAGATCTCGCCCGGTTCGGCGACGAAGTTGGGGAAGTCCATGCGGCAGTATCCGCAGCGCGCCGCGAAGTCGTAGAGCGCCTGCGCCACGCCGTCGAGATACAGCACGGCCTGCATCCCATCGCGCGACCACTCGACCGCCGCAGTTCGCTCGGACGTGGGCCGCTGTAGCTTCTTGTCGCTGGTCGCCAACGCATTGACGTTGTAGAGCAGCATGGCGTCGAGCAGAGCCGCCTCCTGCGTCTGGTGCGAGCGGTCGCAGGCGTAGAAGTAGCCCGCAACCCCCTCGTCCTCGAAGACCACAGTCCACGGAACCGTCGGCGAGTCCGAAGAGAGAAATGCGCGACCGGGAGTAAAAGTTAGCGACTGCATAGCACCTCCTCTCCACAATACACGGCCCACGCACGCGGTACACTCAATGCGGGGCGCAATGGTTGCGCGTCCTCTGTCACAAACCAGCACACGAGAGCGCAGACAAGCTTGAAGATCGATCGGCAGACCACCGCAGCATGACCCTTCCCCGCATCCACATCGGACGACCGCAGCGCCTTGCCGCGCTTCTTCTGCTCGCCTTCTTCGCCGAGTGCCTCTGGATCGTCGCGCACCAGCCGCTCGCGTCGGCGGTTGTCTGCCTGCACGGCGACGGCATCTTCGCCCAGCGCGTGGTGGAGCTTCCGCTTGCCGCGCTGCATCTGGCGCACTGCGACTCGGCCCGCGCAACGCTTTTTCTGCTCCACGTTCCCTTCGCGCTCTTCGCGGCCTGGATGGGCGGCGGACTCTGGTGGGTCTCGCGTCGCCTCTTCGGCAACGAGGGCGGCTTCTTTGCGCTGGCTCTCTACTGCTTCTGCCCAGCCGTCCTGCGTATGGCTACCACGCCGAACAACGATTTGCTGGCGGTCTGGGGACTCTACGGGCTGGTCTACACCGCGATGGGCGTGGCCCACGCCATGCAGAGTCCGCGGCGCAAGTGGCGTCCGCGCATCGCTCTGTTGACCCTTGCTCTGGGACTCACCGCAGCGGCACATCTGCTGGCCGCCGTTGCAGGCCTCCTCGCCGCCATCGCCTTCATGATGTACCTTGCGGAAGGCCGCCGCAAGACGGCTCTACAGATTCTCGCCTTCGCCGCGATGGGCGCGCTTGCAATCCTCTTCGCTGCCTATGGATTCCATCCCGCCGCACTCCGTTTCGCACTCCCCGGCGGAGCCATGCGCCTCTCGCTTGCAGGCCCGCAGAGCTTCGCCAACAACAAGGCGAACCTGCCCATCCTGATCGCGACCGGCGTTGCCGCTCTGCTCTACCTCGGCACACGTCGCAGCCGCTACTTCGGCAACACTGCGCCGCTGTTGATGGTCTTTGCACTGGCGCCGCTGGCTGTCGGCAGTCAGATTGCCAGCGCGCCGTGGCTCTGGGCGCTGCCGTTTCTCTTCACCTTCCTCGGCGGAGTCTTTGCTGATGCGCTCGAAACCAGCAAGCGAAATCTCTTTCTGGTTCTGGTCGGCGCGATCCTCAGCGCGCAAGCGGTCTTCTGCCTCGCTGCGCTCCCATCGCTGGCGCGCTAAGTCGGCTTCGAAAATTCCCCAGAATTTTCTTGGGGATAAACAGGCTGCGGAAAACTCATCCTATCGGAAGTGGAATTCACGCGCTGATTGTGATGCCGTGTGCCCCATCCATCGCGGTTTCATCAGCGATGGGTGGGAGGGATACAGTTTGCACCACAAGCCGCTGGTTTTTCCGTTGTCGTAGCCTATTGTTTGTTTGTCATTCCGCAGCGAAGGGAAATGGTGCGCCCGAGAAGATTCGAACTTCTGACCTACAGCTTCGGAGGCTGCCGCTCTATCCAGCTGAGCTACGGGCGCATACAGAAAGATTAGCATGGAGCGTCGCAGATCGCATCTGGAGCGATGGATTCTGACTGCGCGCATCCAAAAGGGCGAATTGTTTTGCTGGAGAATCGCAGACCTCTTCCTCTCAACCGTGAAAGAATAGAGGCATGAGTCTGTTTAGTTCCATCTACGCAGAGAGGGATGCTGAGATTCGCAGCATCCTGACGAGTGTTCGTTGCCCATCGCTACAACGTGTCGAGGAGATTCTGGCAAAGAGCCAGTCCTCCGTCCCTGAGGCTCCGAGCCTCGCCGAACTCGCCGAGCTTTTGCAGATTGGCGTAACCGAAGGCGCAGACGAGCAGGTTGAACTGCTGCGCGCACACACTCGCAAGCACTGGCGCGCGCCCAGCGGAAACACCCTGCGCTACGTCTCCCCGATCTACGTCTCCAGCTTCTGCGTCGATGCCTGCCCATACTGCAACTTCTCCGCGCTACGCAAGGATACGGTGCGTCATCGCCTGAGCCTCGACGAACTCGACCGCGAGATCGAACTGGTTCTGGCCCGCGACGCCCGCGTTATCGAACTGGTTTACGCCACCGATCCGGAGTACGACACCAAGGCTCTGGTGCGCGACGTCTCCCGCGCCGTGCGTGCGGTCGAGAATATCGAAGGCGGCGGAGTCCTGCTCTGCACCGAGTATCTGCCCAGCGAGACCTATCAGGCTCTCGCCGACGCCGGTCTGCGCGGCATTGTGCAGTGGGATGAGACGCTCGACGAGCAGGCCTACAATCGCTGGCACTCCGCCAGCCCGCGCAAGGCCAACTTCCACGCCCGTCTGGACAATCATGACCGCGCCATGTCCGCCGGTTTAGATGTCGCCCATGGAGCGCTCTTCGGTCTGGCCGACTTCCGCTACGACGCGCTGATGCAGGTCGCCCGCGCCCGCTACTTCGCCGAAGCCTACGGTCGCGGCCCGTTCGTCATGGGAACGGCGCGACTCAAGCCTATCGGCGGAAAAGAGCTGCATCTCAGCACCACGGTCAGCGACCGCGCCCACGAGAACGCTCTGACGACCTACAAGATCGCTCTGCCGCAGGCTGGACGCTGGCTACAGACCCGCGAGACCTTCGAGATGAACCTGCGCAACCTGCTCGACAATGACGTGTTCACCTACTCCTGCGGAGACGTGCAGCCGGGTGGATACGCACAGATCAAAACCACCTCCATTGCGGGAGCGCAGTTTGGCGTCAACGAGCTGGAACGCAACTACGTCGACAACGAGCTGGCCAAACTGGGCTTCAAGATCAACTACGGCTGGATGTCCCCGGCCAGAACCCTTGCCGCTCGCTGAACAAAGGTGCCCCAGAAGGAATAATATTTCCGCTCGTCATGCATGAATTTGCATGCCGTTTTATAGCGCCATTGCTTTCATAAGCTGTTTCTCTAATATCAGTTTGGCCATCTTCTTGCTGCATACAGTGGACGACCTTCCAGTTGCGCTAAAGCTGTTTTCCCTGGCCGCAATTTCGGAAGGCCATGTCCGCTGGCCGGTTTCCGTTCACGCTGTCGCCATGACAGCGAACTGGACGACAGCCAGAGAGGAGATGGTATGAAAAAGAGCATCTTTCTTCTGAGCGCGGCAATTATTCTTCTGGGGATGAGCGCTACCACTGCACTCGCTAATTCCGTAGAAAACCTGACAGATCCCTTTGTAAACGGTCCGGCTGGCGTAACCACTGCAAACACCTACTCTGGACTGGTCTGGATTGATATAACCGGAGTTGGACAAGCCGCAGGAACGCAGTACAGCGACGCGTTCTATGTCTACACAAATAGCAGTGGAACTAACCTTACCGGAACCGGCTGCCCGGCAGGTCAAGACAATGTTTCCTGTCCGTGGCATTTTACCGGCGGCGTATATAACTGGGTATTGCAGATTGATGGCCAGGATCCACTGAATAATCCGACTGACTACAGTATCGTGGCCGGTAGTCTTCAATACAACCCGCTGCACGATTACGTCTTTGAGATCAATTTATTCACCCCGGGTCCGATCACCTTTGGGGTTGCGGATCTCAATACGGGAGACAACACCGGAAGTTACAATATTTCCCTGATTGAAGCGACTCCAGAGCCAGAAACGCTTCTGCTTCTTGCCACGGGTTTTGTTGGACTCGCAGTCTTCTGGAGGAAGATTCAGCCAAGCCTGAATGCTCTGTAGAGTTTCATTCATTTGGGCAATGCGTGCTCTCGAAATCTTGCTGGAAAATTCTTGCAGCCAGCGCCTGTCGTCGGAACGAAGCGAAGTTTGTCTAAAGCAGAGTAAAGTTTTAGAGAGATGACGAACACGACTCAGTCTGCCCCACTTCGTCCCCGCCGTCTTGGCGCGGCCATGATCGCCGCGATGGTGGCGTTGTCCGCCACGCTGGCTGTGCCCGTTGCCTGTGCGCAGACTACGCCGCAGCCTCCCGTCGCCCAGTCCTCCGACTCCGATGCAGGCCCCAACAGCGACAACGGTTCCATCGTTATTCCCCGAAAGAAGGAGTCCAGCGAGCCTCCACCGCCCGCTGCTCCTGCCGAACCGGTGGTCAAGAATCCGGGCGGAGCGGTCTACTCCATGCACATCGATGTTCCCATGGTGAACCTCGACGTCTCGGTCGTGCTGGATAAAAACCACCAGTTCGTGCCCGGACTGAAGGCGGGAAACTTTCTTGTTCTGGAAGATGGCGTGGAGCAGAAGGTCGACGCGGTGCGGGTTACGCAGACGCCGATCACAGCGGTCATGCTGCTGGAGTTTGCCTCCAACTCCTACTACTTCATCAACGACATGCGCAATGCGTCGGACAGCTTCTTCCGAACGCTGCGCCCGGAAGACTACATCGCAGTGATGACCTACGATCTGCGCACCCATGTTCTCTGCGACTTTACCAACAACAAGGACGTGATCGCGCAGAGCCTCAACTCGTTGACCATGCCGATGTTCACCGACACCGATCTCTTCGACGCGCTCTACGAGACGCTGGATCGCAGTACGCGTATCGAGGGACGCAAGTACATTATTCTGATCGGAACTGGTCGAGACACCTTCTCAAAGATCACACTGGACAGGATTCTGGCCAAGATCAAAGCAACGCCCAATGTGACGATCTTCACCATTGGCACCGGCGCGTTGGTCAACCAGTTGAGCGCGGGCGGTGGCATGCGCGAGATGAACTATCTACAGGCGCAGAACCAGTTGAAGAGCTTCGCCGCGATGACCGGAGGGCTCAGTTTCTCGCCACTGTTTCAGGGCGAGTTGCCCGACGACTTTGCGCAGATCAACAACTCCATTCGCAACCAGTATGTGGTCAGCTATCGCCCAACCAACTCTGCCACAGACGGGAGCTTCCGCAAGATCAAGGTGATTCTGGTGGATAACGAGGGCCATCCGCTCCAGATTCAGGACGAGAAGGGAAGGCCGCAGAAGTACTCCGTCGTGGCTCGCGATGGCTACAAGGCTCGTCTTCCGGTGGAATAGGTTGGCTGTTGGATGAGCGGCGGCGCGGGAGCAGGGCGGTATGATGATCGCAGAGCAATTCAAACGCTGGGAGTGACGATGCGAGATGAGTTTGTAACCGGGGACTACTTTAGTTTTTTCTCTCTCCCGAAGAAGCTGGTGGTGGACACGGCTGCGCTGGAGAAGAGCTTCTATGCGCTGAGCCGCAGGCTGCATCCCGATCGCTTCGCCTCCAGGTCCGCTGCGGAGCAATCCGCCGCGTTGTCCCAGAGTTCGCGTCTCAACGACGCCTATCGCACGCTGAAGGATCCGATTGCGCGTACCGAGTATCTGCTGAAGCTCGAAGGCGTGGAGATGGAGGAGCAGTCGAAGGCCGCGACTGAGGCTGCGCGCGCGAGTGGCGAGGCCAAGAAGCAGATCGTTCCGGTAGATCTGCTGGAAGAGGCCTTCGAGCTGAACATGCAGCTTGAAGAGATGCGCATGGCTCGCAAGATGGGAGACGACGACCCACAGTTGCGTCAGGATCTGCTGGCAGCCAAGTCCAGCTTCGACGCCAAGATGGCCGCAACGCAGGCTGAGTTGGAGACGCTCTGGGTTCGCTGGGACGCAGCCTTTGATGCGGACGATGCTTCAGCCAAGGCTTCGGCTCGCGATGCCATGGTCGCGCTGCTCAACCGCCGGAGTTATCTGCGCAATCTGGTTCGCGATGTGAACGACGCGCTGGAGCCTGCCTGATTCCGGCGTCTAGTGTTCATTGAAGAATAGGTCGGGCCTTCAGCCCTCGGGAGATTGATGGCCTCATACCTAGGGCTTTGCCCTAGGCCGTATCGACATATAGCTCTTTTGTGCTTGCAGTTGTGCTTGCTGTTTGTCATTCCGCAGCCTTTTGTTTGTCATTCCGCAGCGCAGCGGTGGTATCTGCTTTTCGCTCGCACCACGAAAATCTATCCCCTTGGGGGGAAATACTATAAAGACAACGGCAAAGACAACCGCAACGGCAAAAGCAGATTCCTCCGCTGCGCTGCGGAATAACAAACAAAAGAGAGGCAACAGCAGCGTCACAAAGCAACGTGTATATGTCGATACGCCCTAGGTAATGCTGGCTCCATGCGGAAGTCGCGCTTCCAGCGAAATCGTACCAGACTCAGAGAGTTCATGGGACGCGGCTATCTTACTGACGTCAGGCAAGGGGACTTCCAGATCAACGCGCGTGCCGTGATGCGGTTGTGTCGTGATGGTTAGTTTTCCATTCACCAGACGCGTTCGTTCCTCCATGCCAATCAATCCGAGCCCGCCCTGTCCTTTCACGGCCTTCAGGTTGAAACCATCGCCGTCATCCGCGATTCTCAACACGACCGCCCCCTTGAGCCAAGCGACCTTGACTGAGATGTGTTTGGCCGCTGCATGCTTGGCTATATTTTGCAGGCACTCCTGTGCGACGCGATAGAGGCAGGAGGCTGCTTCACGTGGCACCACGACCGGCGCGGCGTGGCCTGTAAATTTCAGCTCGGCATCAGAGTTCCGCTCAGAAAACTGATCGCAAAGATCCCGTAGAGAAGCGACGATGCCGAGGTTGTCGATGACGGAGGAGTGCAGTTCGTGCGCAATATGGCGGGTCTCTTCCGAGGTCCTGACCACTCGAACCTGTAGCGACTTAAGTCGGCGTCGCATGTTCTCGGGAAGCGGACTGGCCACAAGCGCGCCAATGTCGATGGCCAGCGAAGCAAGTTGCTGGCAGATCTGATCGTGCAACTCGCGCGAGACCTTGCGATCCTCCTCGTCCTTAGCCGTCAGGAGGCTGGCTGCCAGAGTTTGAATCTCCTGCGTGTGCTGCTGCGCAACCTGCTCCAGCCGCTTACGTTGGGTGATATCGACCAGAAAGGCGACGGCAAACCTGCCCTCCGCCGTCTCGTAGTTGCTTAGGCCAATTTCGACCGGAAAGTTGCTGCCATCCTTGCGGCGGCCGGTGAGATTCGTTCCCGGCCCCATGCGTCGGCTTGGCATCTTGGCAAAGTATTCCTGATAGTGCTCGGAATGACGGCCCCGGACGCTCTCTGGAATCAGAATGTCGAGCGGCTGCCCGAGAAGTTCCTCGCGCTGGTAGCCAAACATCATCTCCGTATCGCGATTGACGAGCACAATCTTGCCATCTGCGCTCACGGCGATGACAGCCTGAGGAGCGGACTCCAGCAAGGAACGAATGGAAGAGGCGTTTTTTTGCGACTCTTGCTGCGCATGAACCCTCTCGGTAACGTCTTCCGAAGCGATAAAAATGCCGCCGGTGGTCTCCCCGGAGTCTCCCCATGGCGTGATCTGCCAACTGACCCAGTGCTCCGAGCCATCCGGCGCAACGTATCTTTCTTCCTGCACGGAGACCGATTCTCCCGCCAGACCCCGACTGTGAGCTAATTTCCAGTCCTCCGGTAGATTCGGGAAGCATTCGTAGTGACTCTGTGTGAGGAGCTGATCCCGAGTCACGCCGACGCCATCAAGCCAGTGCTGACTTACCTGGACGCACCGCAACTGGCGATCCAGCATGATGACTCCCACGGGAGCCTGCTCCACAAAGGTGCGTAGAATCTTCAACTCGCGCTCCAGCGCCTGCTCCCTTTCGCTGGCGCTTGTACTCCGACGGACATTGCCATTTCCTGTGTGAGTTTTAGAGGGCTGGGGGGCCATAACTTTGGAGGCCATAGGTGAAACCTTTCAGAGGACTAGACAGCAAGATACCACTGCCAGAACGGGTTTGAGTTCTTGCCGACTGTCAAAGGCCGAATAATATCGCGATCCGCTATGGACAGTACGCCTGTTGCTGTGACAATGTATTCTTGAAATAGATCCGGAACACGATCAAGTACGAGGAGGTCTGACCACGCGCCTGAAATCTGGCGCGGCACCCAGAACCTTGTTTGCTCGTCCCCTTGAGTTATGCGAGACCGTCCGGTCCAACTCAACAATAATGGCCTATTTCGCACGTTCAGGCCGAATCAACCACAATAGATTTTTGAAAGTCAAAACTAGCGACTGGTTCTACAATTAAGAAACCAAACTGCCCACACTGGTGCTACCACTTACACGTAATTGATTACTGGAACGGAGAAAAAAATCCCATGGAACCTGTTAATATTTCGGGAAATTCCAAGCAGCCCGGCATTTTGCTGGGGACGAATGCTTGGCAAAAGAGACACACTTCCTCTTTGAAGCAGATTTTAGGACTGGCTGTCCTGGCAGCGACCTGCCTGCCTGTTGGCGCGCTGGCGCAGACCGCCGCCCCTGCGAAGGCCGATCCGCAGCCGCAGGATCAAAAACTACAGCAGTTGGAACAGAAGCTGGATCAGCAACAGCAAGAGATTGATGCGCTCCGGCTCGACCTGAAGCGAACCGCCAAGGAACTGCAACGCGCCAAGGAACAAACCGGCGAAGCAACCGTGACTCCCGCCGCTGTGGCCGCAGTGGCCGTGCAGGCGCAGGAGGCAAAGTCGGAGATCAAAGAAACGAATGCCAAGGTCGAGGAACTCGAAAGCCCTCTGGCCATTCACTACAAGAAGTTGTCGATTATCCCCGGTGGGTTTCTGGCGGCGGAGAGCGTCTTCCGTACGCGCAATGAAAACTCCGACATGGGCAGCGACTTCGGCGCGGTTCCCTTCGACGGCACGGCGAATGCCAACCTCAGCGAGTTTCACATGAGCGCACGGGCTTCGCGCGCCTCGGTGATGTTGAAGACCGACTACAAAAACACCAAGCTCACGGGCTTTGCCGAGATCGATTGGTATGGCGATACGGCGGCCAACGACATCAAGTCGAACAGCTACTCTCCTCGCGAACGACAGCTCTGGGTTCGGTTGGATGGACCGCATGGCTTGAGTTTTACCGCAGGGCAGATGTGGAGCCTGATGGTACGGCACAATCAGGGAATGGAAACAGGGCAAGAGGACAGCGCTCCTGGAGACCTGATCGAAGGATCCTTCATTCTCGGCCACGTCTGGGAACGCCAGGTCGGCTTCCGACTGGTAAAGAACTTCAACAACAAGGCCTGGGTTGGGATCGCGGCTGAAAATCCGCAAACCACGTACAGCGTGACTAATGAACCGCTCTATATGTTCGGTCTGTCTACGAGCGCAAACGCAACCACGCCCTCCAGCGACATCATTCCGTATTCTGCCGGTGTCGCGTCGGGATTCTCCACCGATCTTGCCCCGGATCTGATTGCCAAGGTTAACATCGAGCCAGGCTGGGGTCACTACGAACTGAAGGCGATCTACCGCTTCTTCCGCACGCGCGAAAATGGCGTAACTTACAACGCATACGGCACGGGCGTTGGCTGGAGCACGAAGTCCCCCATCCTGCACAATCTGGATTTCATCACCGAAGGTCTTGCCGGCGAAGGCATCGGTCGCTACTCCTCTGGCGGAGGCCCGGACATCACACTGCATCCCGATGGCAGCCCTGTGCCAATCCGTCAACTGCATATTTCAAGCGGCTTTGAGTATCGTCCATATTCCAAGCTGTCCATGTTTGCCTACGGCGGAAACGAGTATTACCAGCGCGCCGCCTACGTCAACTCCAACGGACTTGGGGTTGGATACGGCAGTCCTTTGACGAACAACAGCCAGTGCTCGGTGGAGGTTCCCGGTTACGACCTTCCGACCTGCACGGCGCAGAACCGCGATCTGAGTCAGGTGATTGGCGGCTTCTGGTACTCCTTCTTCAAGGGGCCATACGGCACAGTGAAGCTCGGTGCGAACTATGAGCATCTTCACCGGAACACATGGTACGCCGTTGGCGGTCAGCCCTACGGAAGAGACGATGTTGTGATGACGTCTGTCCGTTTTGTCCTGCCCTAGACAGTTTGATTTCGCCTTGTGCTTGGACGCAAGGCCCTTAGCAATAGATTTTCCGGAGGAAGAAATGAAAAGATCCAACCTAAATATTCCGAGAACGAAGAAGCTTCTCGTGGCATTGCTCTCAGGAGCAATGATCTCCACCGTGTTGGCGGGATGTAGTGGAACCGCGTATCAGGCTCCCACTCCAGTCGTGCAGGTGGGAACATCGACTGCCGTAGACCCGAATCTGCCCGCCGAACCAGCGCTGCCGACCAGCGCTCAGGTCTGCACGACCCTGTATGCGTCCGACAGCCTGATCGCGCGGCCGGACGGCTCCCTGCCTCCCGAGGCGGATCCGTCTGTAGCAGGAGTGGGCGTCGCGGCCAGTGCGGCGACGACGAACCCAGATCAGGCCCGCATTCAAGCGGCGCTCAACGCCTGTGGCGCTTCGGTGGATGCCGCAGTCGGAGCGACGATCGCAGCGGCTGATGCCGCAGCCACCGCAGCGCAGGTTGCAGCAGCCGTTCCGAACGTAAACATCTCCGGCGTCTCCGCCGAAGAGTTGAGAAAGCCGGTCTATCAGGCTCCTCAGTTTGCGGTTCGTCTCGCCGTCAGCCAGACAACCAACGGGGGGAATGCCTTCATCAGCGGCCCTCTCGTTCTGCCTTCCGGCGTAACCCTTTGGATCGATAAGGGGGTCACTCTCTTCGGCGCGCGCGATGTGACGCTCTACTCGCCGTTAGCCGCTGGACCGTACTGCGGTAATGTTGCGGTGAGTGCGACCAAGGCCGGAAGCTCCGGTAACTGCGCCGCGCTGATTACCGGAACAAATCTGGTCAACTCCGCAGTCATGGGAGACGGATCCATTGATGGTCGCGGCTACTCCGAGATCGTGACGACGAACAAGCTGTATCCCCTCATCAAGGTCGATCTGACCTGCTCGAACACCTATGCGGCCTACAAGACCGGAACGCAGGCGGTTCAGGGCACTCCGTGCGACGATGGCGGTACGATTGTCGATCTGGCTTCTTCCGCGCGCAATATGACGTGGTGGGATCTGGCTTGGCTGGGCAACATGGTCGATAACGGTTCAACCGGAGTCGGTTCCCAGTCGGTTCCTCGCTTGATGGTCTACAACTACGCGAAGAACCTGACGCTCTATCGCATCACCCTGAACAACAGCCCGAACTTCCACGTAGTGCCTGCCGGAGTGGACGGCTTCGTTGTCTGGGACGTCAAGGTGCAGACGCCTTCTCTCGCTGCTTACCAAAACCCCACCGGAAACGGAAACCCGCTCTACACGGGAGTTCTATTTACGGCTGGCGGCGGTGGCCCGAATGGCGGAGAGCAGACCTATCAGGGTAACGTAAAAAATACGGACGCCTTTGATCCTGCATCAGCTGGCAAGCTGACCTCCGGCTACCTCACCACGGGAGGAAACGGAACCACCGGTGTCACCACGGCATCGGCTACGGGGAAGATCTCTTTCGACGGCTACCTGAAGAATCTCTTCTTCGTTCACAACTACATCAGCACCGGGGACGACGACATCGCCCTGAAGGGAAGTAACAACCCAAGCCCATCCGGGTCTGGCCTAGCCGGAGTCGATGGAGCTCGTGGTGCGTTCTCTACCCTTCCCTACGGAATTGTGATTGCCCATAACCACATCTATGGTGGCCACGGGATCTCAATCGGTTCTGAAACCAATGCTGGAGTCCAAAACGTTCAGGTTTACGACAACAGCTTTGACAATGGCGAAGAAGGTCTTCGTATCAAGACAGACGTCGCTCGCGGCGGTCTGGTCCAGAACATCTACTACAACAACATCTGCATGCGCAACATGGATAATGCTCTGTTGTTTACTCCGTACTACAGCAGCAAGGCTTTGCCTGCTGGCGGACCTCTCTATCCTGACTTCAAGAACCTCTTTCTGAACAACATCAGTATCGAGGGAGCCGCAGGAGTGACGCTGCAAGGCTATGCAGCGCAGTCCGGGCCGGTCTTGAATAATCCTCAGTATCCGCTCATCATGACGCTGAACAATGTAGTGGCGGAATCACCCGCCTCTATCAGCCTCATCGATTCGGATGCCAACCTCACCCTGACAGGACTCAACAACCTGCCCATCGTAAATTCATCGAATACTCGGGTTTCCGTGACGGGTACAGCTTCGGAGTTTGTGGATCCAGCCGTTGCGTTCTCCACTGTCCTCGATTGCACACAGGCCTTCATCGATTTTCCGACGACGACCAGCCCAACGGGAACCACCTGGCCTATCCCCCCCCTCTACTAAACCGTAAGATCCCCTGCGCAGGCAGGGGATCTTACGCAACAGGATAGGGTAATAAATTGCTGAATCGCTGCGTGTTCTGAGTTTGTAAGCGTACGGTTCTGCGAGTTCTTTTTAAATGCGTATGGAGGCCGGGTCAGGGCCTTCATACGCATTTTCTTTTGCCTGAAGATGAGAGGCTTGCCCGCTTGGATCTCTTTCGGAATGGGGGATAGCCCAATTTGTTTGTCATTCCGTAGCAAAGTGGAGGAATCTGCTTTTTTCGATGCGCCACGGTCTACAACCACTGCATAAAGGTCTACGATCGACTTCTTGCTCTACATGATCGAGGCCTGAGCGAACTTGCGCACCATCGTCAGCAGTAGCTTGCGGTCGTTCTCCGAAAGGCGCGAGGAGTACTTCTGAATCTGGGTGAGGAAGCGAATCTCGTCTTCGTCCAGATGCAGCGCGGACATATCCTGCGCAATCCCCTGCTCGGCGAAGAACTGGGAGAGTTGCAGGTCGAGCGCGGCCGCAATCTTCTGTAGCGTATCCAGCGACGGCACGGTATGCCCGTTCTCGACCCGCGAGAGATAGCAGCGCAACAGGCCCGTGCGCTTCTCGATGTCTCCCTGCGACATCCCCTTTTGCAGCCGATAGTTGCGGATCGTCACGCCAATGTTCTTGGCGATC
This sequence comes from Acidobacteriaceae bacterium, assembly GCA_031296325.1. Classification (GTDB taxonomy): domain Bacteria; phylum Acidobacteriota; class Terriglobia; order Terriglobales; family Acidobacteriaceae; genus Edaphobacter. The sequence continues at coordinate 73,194 of JARLFY010000025.1, forward strand.
GTTTCAACGGGGGGAAGAGTGCTCGGCGGAATCGGAAGTGTTTGTATATGTGCCATTAGCCACAAAGTAAACATATGCGACGACAAGGTCAATGGTTAATTTACGTCAGGCTGCGATTCGCGTACCCAGAGAGGTTCCCTGCCAGTCATTTACCAGACCACACTTAAACTCCTACTTGAACCCCACATCCAACGCGAACCAAGCCGTGTACTAACCGATAGGTTAATAGCTATCTTTATCAACAAGATAAAGACGTTCAGAAAAGAAGCGTCAAGGAGGTTAGAGCCGTTCCTGTAATGGTGTTGCCGGCGTCGAACGAGCCACAAGCGGATTCCTCCGCTCGCGCTACGGAATGACAAAAATCCGGTCAGCCGTAATTCGAGAGACAATCTAGGGGGTAACGAGGGAACCCAGCGCTTCGCCCTGGACGACTCGCACGATGTTGCCCGACTCCTTCATGCTGAAGACCATCATGGGCATATTGTTGTCGCGACAGAGCGAGACGGCAGCGGTGTCCATGACGCGCAGGTTCAGACGGAGCATCTCGGTGTAGGAGATCTGGGAGAACTTGGTTGCCTCGGGGTTCGTCTTGGGATCGGCGGTGTAGATGCCGTCGACCGAGGTGGCTTTGAGCAGAACGTCGGCCTTGATCTCCATGGCGCGCAGGCTGGCTGCGGTGTCGGTGGAGAAGAAGGGGTTTCCGGTTCCGGCGGCAAAGATGACGATGCGTCCCTTTTCCAGATGGCGCATGGCGCGACGGCGAATGTAGGGCTCGGCGACCTGATGCATGGCGATGGCGCTCATTACGCGGCAGTTAAGGCCAAGCTTCTCGATTGCGTCCTGCAAGGCGACGGCGTTGATGACCGTCGAGAGCATTCCCATGTGATCGGCGGCGACGCGATCCATGTCGATGGCCTGCTGGGCCACGCCGCGGAAGAAGTTTCCTCCGCCGACGACAATGCCGATCTCGCAGCCAAGAGCGTGGACGGCGGCGATCTCTGCGGCTACTTTGTGGATGAAGATGGCGTCGATGCCAAAGCCGGTGCCAGCGGCGAGGGCTTCTCCGGAGAGCTTGAGGAGGACTCGTTTGTACATATCAGGTCTAAGTATCGCACGGAGAGCAAGCGAGGGCCGTCAAAATACTCTAAATGGCCGATCTGATTTATTCGCCAGCGAACGCAACTTGAGCGGAGATTTGGGGTATATGCTGATACGATGCGGCGAGCATGGATGCCGTAAGTCCATAGGATGAGAGGATATAACTCGATGAATCAGAACATACGATGGATGATTCTACTGGCTGGAATCACGGCGTTTACAACTGTTGGCGCACAGGCCCAGCAGGTTCAGGGGCAGTATCAGGATCAAGGACAATATCAGGGACGCGATCAGGGGTGGGATCACAATCATGGGCCACGCCATCCGGCCTACCTGCGCGCGATGAGCGAGCTGCGCGAGGCGCGGCACTACCTGAACGATGGATGGGCGTGGGAGCCGGTGCGTCGCGACGAGGCCGCGGCGGTTCGCGAGATCGACGCGGCCATCCACGAGATCCAGATCGCGGCCATTGACGATGGAAGACGGTTCGACGAACCCTTCCCGATCGACCAACACATGAATCCGCATGATCGCTTCCGCAAGGCGAACGACCTGCTGTTTGCGGCGCACAACGATCTGGCGAGAGCCGAAGAGGTTCCAGAGGCTCGCGGACTGCGCGATCGAGCCATCATGCATGTGGATCGGGCGCACCAGATCGTCGATCACGCGGAACGCAGCACTCACTGGAAGATCATTATTCAATAGCGCTTTCTGGCGAGTAGAGCAGATCCCATAATGGGGGATGCCGTCGTCGAACAAGCGCAAGCAGATTCCTCCGCTTGCGCTACGGAATGACAACAAGCCGGAATACAGTAAATCGAGAAATGGGCTGAAAAACGTAAGGCCTGTCTGGTATCCAGACAGGCCCTACGTTTTTGCTTGCAGTGCAGATTGTGCAGTCTATGGTTTACTTCGCGCCAGGTACGTACTTCGTCTTGAGAACGTTACCGAGCGATATATTGTCTGGTCCCGTCACCTTGATCTCCGGCTTTGAGGATTTGATGTCGAGTTGTTTGAAGTCGCCAGGCTTACCGGGAGATTCCACAGTAACGACGACGTCGCTATCAAGCACTCGGTAGAGACGATCCAGAAGTGGGTCGAGCGAGGATGGTGCGTACTGGCCGTCGTACAAAGCTCCTCCGCTGGTGGAACGAACCAGTTGCGAGAAGTTCTGCGGGCCTTCCAGAAGACCGCCACCGCCCCGGGTTGGAGGATGAGGATCCATGAAATAGAAGGGGAACGGGAGGATTCCGGCTCTCTGTAGACTGGTCTCGGCCGCAGTGACGTTTGGATTATCGGCATCGCCGCCCTGCGAGACGGAGTTGCCACGCATCAGCCCATCGGTAAAGAAGAGGACGGCGCGAATCTTCGTCGGATCCGGATCCGGCCATTTCGTGGCCAGATCGGTCAGGCAGCCGAAGGGATTGCCTCCGGTGTCGTTCCTCGTATCAGAGACCTCTAACCGCGTCGGCACACGAAGCGCGGCGCCGTCCAGCGCACGGTCCTTGGTGAATCCCTGAACAATCCGTACATGAGCCTGCACCATGTAGCCAACCGCAATCTCGACGTTCGGCGGCATGGAGTTCATGAACTTCTTGATGGAATCGAATTGATCGAGAATTCCGATCTGTTGGCCATTATCCAGCGCGATCACGAGTTGAATTCCGTGGCTGCCCGTCAGCAGAGGCTCAAACGATTTGATAGTCGCGGGCTTGCCGCCAACCTTGATGGAGGCTATGTCGGACTGCACAAGCGGCGGCAGAATTCTGGAGGTATCCCCCGCAGGACTTTTCGCGCCCGTGGCATGCATCACGACCAGCGTTGAAGTCTGGGCCGTGGCCAGCGGAGCCACAGCAAGAGAAAGGAGCAAAGCGCTTGTCGCCGCAACCAGAAAACGAGCGGAAGCGGGCAAACCAAGTTTAGAGTGCGATGGAATCTTATGGGGAAATGTCGGGGTCATGGCTGGCTCTCCTGTAGCCTCATGCTTCTTGCGGTCAGCGAACATTGCTGCTCAGCAGCAAAAACCACTGCGACCAATATACCGAGTGTGGAAAACGGATGGCAAACGAGTACGTCCAACGACAGCAATTCCAGAGCATCTCGCAAACGGCTTTACCCGTTTTTTGTCATTCCTCGGCGTAAGTTTGCTCGTCATTCCTCAGCCTCAGCTTGTCATTCCTCAGCCTCTCTTGCTTGTCATTCCGCAGTGAAGCGAAGGAATCTGCTTTTACCTTTCGGATGGAGCAGAACTTACCCAAAGGCTCTGACCGGAAGACGGAATGGCTTTATTGCTGACTATGCGGCGCCAAAAGCTCCTGACGGATGAGCGGGTCGCGAAGATAGGGCTTGAGTTCGCTGAAAGGGATCGGGGTGAGCTTGGCGCAGAGGTCGGAGGAGTGAGGCAGCGAGGATGGATGGGCGATGAGCGCCTTGCGGCTGGAGTCGAGCCAAAAGTCGAAGGTGGTGCTGGGATCGTTGACCGCAGCGGTGCAGTCCTCGTCGAGCTTGGCGTAGCGAAGGTAGAGCTGGAGCAGCGGCGAGGGCTTGTCGGCTGGGGGATTGAGAAACTCGTCGGTGAAGAAGCGGTGCCAGTCGAGTTCGTGGCCGGTGGCGAGGTCGAAGGTGATGGGGTAGGGAACGTTGTCGCTGGTGTAGGAACCGCCGCAGAAGAAGCTGGTGCGCACGTCGACGCTGAGCAGGCGGGGCGAGAGATAGGCGAGACGAACCAGTTCGCTGTAGATGGCCTTGGTGGTGCGCGTGGAGCGGAGGCAGTCGGTGCGCGCACCTCGGTCGATGCGCTCGCGGTTGGCAAGCTGCTTGTTGACCTGCGCCTGAATGGCTGTGTCCGCCAGACCGGAGAGGCGGGGAAAGCTCTGCTGCGGCGACTGCGAGAAGGTGGGAGCAGCGCTAACGGTCTGCGCTGGCTGGTCAAGCGCGGGCGCTACGGACTGCGCGGTGGCGCTGAGGGCTGGAGCGCAGAGGGCGGCGAGTAGGATCGTTCCGGCGAATCGGGTCATGGCTGCTTTCTAGGGTGGTTGGAGGGAGCGTTGGGGTTGGCGGTCAGCCACTTGTCGAAGGGGATGGTGAAGTCGAAGAGTTCCAGTTTGCCGTCCAGCGTGCGGATCTGCTTGATGTAGAGCAGGGCGTGGGCGAGCGCGGGCTGCTCGATGCCCCGGATGTCGTAGAAGAGGTAGCCCGCGAGGGTGGAGTGAGCGTTGACGATGGTTCCGTGAAAGCCGAATTCGTCGTCGTCCTGGGTGATCTTCTTGTCGATGGGGGTGCGCTGAATGGGGATCGGGATCAGCGGAATGCGGATGGGCTGGGTGCTGTGCAGGGTGAAGAGGCGGCGGTTGATCTCTTCCTCGGTGGCGGCGGGGAGCTTGTCTCCGGCGGCGGAGAGAAACTGGATGCGAACCTCGTCGAGTTGCAGGGCGCGGTCGCCGTCGTTGGTGAAGATGACGCGGACGGGCAGAAGTCCGTTCTGGATGTAGGACAGGCGGAAGAAGCTACATTTTTTTGGCTCGTCGCATGGCTCGGCGGCGATGGTGAGATGCTCGTCGGGATGCGCGTCGTTGGCGGGATAGGTGGAGGCCGCAGACTCGGGCGGCGGGGCCTTATGATCGGCGGCGCGGGCGAGCGTGGAAGAAAGGCTGAGCAGCGCGGCGACTATGATAGAAGGCAAAGCAGTGCGGAAGATGGATCGCAGGGCTGCGAAAGCGATTGCCCGTGCGGACGTCGTCGACTGCACGGCTGCGGCGCGGATTGGGCGCGATGGGCGCGGGTTGCGATGCGAGTTCATGCTGGGTTGATTATCATCTTCACTGGCGCGGCGGTAAAGGCCTGCGGGATTGCAGCCAGTTGCGAAAGAGAGTGCGGGGACGATGGGGATGGCACTGTATAGCTTGCTGCTGATGGTGGGGTTGGCGGTCTGCTCGCCGTGGTGGCTGGCGCGGATGGTGCGCTATCGCGCCGGCATGAGCCAGCGGCTGGGGCGCGTTCCGGCGGAGCTACAGGCGGCGGTTGCGGGGCGGCAGGTGGTCTGGCTACATGCGGTCAGCGTGGGCGAGGTGTTGGCGGCGACGCGGCTGGGCGCGGAGTTGGAGGCCGTACTGGGCGCGGGGTGGGTCGTCATGGTTTCGACGACGACCGCGACGGGGCAGGCCTTGGCGCGGGAGAGGTTTGGCGCGGCGCGGGTCTTTTACTATCCGCTGGACTTTGCCTGGGCGGTGCGGGCTTATCTGCGAGCGTTGCAGCCGAAGATGCTGGTTCTGATGGAAAGCGAGCTGTGGCCGCGCATGCTCGTAGAATGCGGGCGGGCGGGAGTGCCGGTCGCCGTAGTGAATGCTCGTGTCTCGGATCGGAGTTATGCGCGTGGGTTGCGGGTCAAGGCGATCTGGGGACGAGTGCTGCGGCATGTCGATCTGTTCCTCGCGCAGAGCGAGGAGGACGCGCGGCGGCTGGTCGCAATGGGCGCGCGCGTGGAGGCCGTGCAAGCGACGGGGAACCTGAAGTACGACGTGCGGGCTGCGCGAGAGAGCTGGGTTGCCGAGTTGATCTTGAAGGTTGCTGCTGGTCGTCCGATTGTGGTCGCGGGCAGCACGGTTGGTGCGGATCGTGTCGATGAAGAACGGATGGTCGTTGCCGCATGGAGAGGTACAGCGCGGGTCGATCTGAATGCACTTTTAGTCCTAGCTCCACGGCATCCTGAGCGTTTTGAAATGATTGAACACTCAACGGGATATAGGACATTGACAGCAAGCAGTCTGAAAGTCGGGGTGCGAAGCGATGAGGCGTTTACGGAGTCAGGATTGGGCAGAGACGGACTGCCAGTCGAAGTAATAGTACTCGATACAATTGGCGATCTTGCGGCTGTCTACGGCATTGCAGACCTTGCATTTGTTGGAGGCAGTCTTCTGCCGCATGGTGGACACAATCCTTTGGAGCCAGCTCGGTTTGGTGTGCCAGTTGTGATGGGATCTTCCTTCGAAAACTTTCGCGATATTGTGACGAAGATGCAGGCGGTTGACGGAATTCGTGCCGTACAAAACGACGTTGAATTAGAGGAAGTATTCGTTGAGCTGCTGACGGATCGCGCGGCGGCGCGGGCGATGGGCGAGCGGGGGCGGCGGGTGTTTGAGGAGCAACAGGGAGCGACCGGGCGAGCGGTTGAGGCGTTGGTTGGGATGGTGCGGCGATGAGGGCGCGGAGATGGTGGGGCTGGCCGTTGGTGCCGGTCTATGCGGCGGGGCTGGCGGTTCGAGATTGGATGCGGCGTAAGGGATGGCTGCGGGTTCGGCGGCTGGAGTGGCCGGTCGTCAGTGTGGGAAGCCTGTCTGCGGGCGGCGCGGGGAAGACTCCGGTGGTGATTGCGCTGGCGGAGCTGCTGCGGGCGCAGGGCTGGTCGGTCGACGTGTTGTCGCGGGGGTATGGGCGCGCGGGGACAGGCGTGGAGCGGGTGAATTTGGCGGCGCAGAATGCGGCTGGGCGATTTGGCGATGAGCCGACTCTGATCGCGCAGAAGGCTGGGGTTCCGGTTTGGGTTGGGGCAGAGCGGTTTGCGGCGGGAGTGGCTGCGGAGAGCTTTGCGGCTGGCGGAGGAGAAGCAGACTCCTCCGCTTCGCTGCGGAATGACAAACAAGAATCGCTGCGGAATAACAAAAAGAAAGTGCATCTGCTGGATGATGGGTTTCAACACTGGAGGCTGGCTCGGACGGTGGAGGCGGTACTGGTAACAGAGGAGGATCTGGACGATGCTCTGTTGCCTAGGGGGAATCGGCGGGAACGGCTGACGGCGCTGGCGCGGGCGGATGTAGTTGTGCTGAGGGATGAGGAGCGCGGGCGGGTGGAGGCTCGTGTGCGTCGCTGGATGCGCGAGGGTGCGGCGATCTGGAGTGTGCGGCGAGAGCTGCGCGTTGGCGATTCGCTCGGCGAGGCAAAGGCGCATGTGCAGACGCTGGGGTTCTGCGCGATTGCGCGGCCGGAGGGATTCTGGGGAATGCTGGGCGATGTGGGGTTCGCCCTGGCCGAAATGGTGGATTTCGGCGATCATCATGCCTATACGATAAGAGATATAGATGCTCTGGCGACGAAGGCGAAGGCTCTTGGCGCGACGGGCTTCGTCACGACGGAGAAGGATGCGGTGAAGTTGAGCGGGGCAATGATGGAGCGGTTGCGCGAGGTTGGGCCGGTCTGCGTAGCGGGGCTGGAGGCGCGGTTTGTGGATGAGGCGGATGTGATGCGCGGGCTGGAGGCGCGCTGCCAGTGAAAGTGCTGATTGTACGGATTGGAGCGATGGGTGACGTTCTGCACACGATGCCGGCGGTGGCGGCTCTGCGCCAGAAGCATCCGGACTGGTTCATCGGGTGGGCGATTGAGCCGCGCTGGAGCGACCTACTGCAGATGGCGGGAGACTACGACGACATGTCGCAGGCCGTGGGGAGATTCGCCAGCCACGCGCTGGTGGATCGCTGGTACAGCGTGACGACCGGAGCGTGGAAGGTGAAGCCCTTTTCGCGGCGTACGCACCGCGAGATGGGCGTGTTGCGCGATGTGTTGCGCAGGGAGCAGTTCGACCTGTGCGTCGATATGCAGGGATCGCTGAAGTCGGCGGTTGTGGCCCGCATGGCGAAGGCATCGGTGCTGGTAGGAGCGGACAAGCCGCGGGAACGAGTGGCTCGCATGTTCTACAAACATAAGGTGGAGACGACGGCGGCGCATGTGGTGGAGCAGGGATGCGAGTTGTTGGGAGAGGCCGTGGGTGAGACGCTGCGACCGGTTCCGGTAACGCTTCCGATGGATGAGATGGACGAGCGATGGGCCGATGAGATGGTGGGGCGCGAGCCATTCTGCCTGATCTCTCCCGGAGGGGGTTGGGGATCGAAGATCTGGCCGGCGGAGCGGTTTGGCCGGGTTGCAGCGGAGTTGGGACGAGCAGGGATTCGGTCGGTGGTTAATACGGCTCCGAGAGGATCGGCGGAGGCGGATCGCTGCGTTGCGGCCAGTGCGGGATTCGCTCGCGCGGCTCCTGGAACGGTGGGACAGCTTGTGGCTCTGACGCGGCGCGCAGCGGTGGTCGTCGCCAGCGATACAGGGCCGCTGCATCTGGCGGCGGCGCTGGAGAGGCCCGTTGTGGCGATCTTTGGGCCGACCGATCCGGCTCGCAACGGGCCTTATGGAACGCACTCGCGAGTGCTGCGCAGCGCGGGAAGCGTGACCAGCTACAAGCGTCTGATTGAGGCCGAGGATGGATTGCTGCGCATCGAAGTTGAGGACGTGGCTGCGGCGGCGCTGGAGTTGCTGGGGTAAGCGCGGGTTGCCGTGCTATCGTGAAGGGGCAAAGTGTCTAGTCAATACAGTGACGAGCAGGAGAACGAGAAGCCAGTGAAGCAGCCTTGGTGGCGAGGCTTGTTGGCGCGCCTTCGCGAGGTCAAACTGTTGCACGGATCGGAACATCCCTCGCGCAAGATCGCTGTACGAGCTACGTTCACGGTACTGCTTGCAGCCTCCTCCGTCTTCGGAGTGATGTGCGGACTGGTGCTGGTTTACTCGATCGACCTTCCGCAGATGGACGATCTGGCGCGCTACCGACCGAATACGACGACCGAGTTGCTGGATATTCACGGGCAGGAGATCGGCTCGTTTGCGCTGGAACGGCGTGTGGTGGTTCCTTACACGGAGTTTCCTCCAGTGCTGCGCGACGCGATTATCTCCATTGAAGACAAGAGCTTCGAGAGAAACTGGGGGGTGAATCTGTTTCGCGCGGTGGGAGCTGCGTGGCGCGATATTCACTCGCACAGCCGGGTACAGGGATCGTCTACGCTGACCATGCAACTGGCTCGCAACCTGTTTCTATCCAATGAGAAGACCTATGGGCGCAAGATTCAGGAGATTCTCCTGTCGGTGCAGATCGAGCGGGTCTTTACCAAGGATCAGATCTTTGCGCTGTATGCAAACCAGATCTATCTGGGGCATGGAACGTATGGTTTTGAGGCCGCGTCCGAATTTTACTTTAGCAAGCATGTACACGATCTGACGCTTCCCGAGGCGGCGCTTTTGGCGGCTCTACCGAAGGGCGCAGAGGCTTACTCTCCGATTCGCAATCCAGATCGCGCGCTGCGACGGCGGAATCTGGTTCTGAGCGAGATGCTGGCGGATAAAAAGATCAGCGCGGCGCAGGAACAGGCTGCGGCGGCCTCTCCGCTAGGGCTGAATATCGAGCCTCCACCGAACTCCGAAGCTCCTTATTTTGTCGAGGAGGTTCGGCGACAGTTGGAGAAGGAGTACGGCGCCGAAGAGGTTCACGGGGCCGGATTGAAGGTCTATACGACGCTTGATCTTGGCTTGCAGCGCATTGCAAACAAAGCAATTCTGGACGGAACGGCGAATTATGAGCGACGCCACGGCTGGAAGGGCAATCTGGTCAACGTGCTGGCCTCGGGCGGCAGTCTGGAGCAGTACACGCATCCCGACTGGAGTCAGGCGATCGTTCCCGGCGGGTACTATCACGCGCTGGTGACGGAGGTTTCGCCGGAGCGGGTGGTGGTGCGGATCGGCAGGACGCGGGCGGCGATGACTCCGGCGGACTGGGTCTGGACGAAGATGACTTCGGCGGCGGACTTCCTTTCTGTGGGCGATGTGGCCTATGTGCGGCTGGGCGAAGGCTCGGTCGACGGGATGGAGCATGCGCTGCTGGAGGAGGACACCGGGGTGCAGGCGTCGTTGATGGCGGTGGATAACTCGAACGGCGAGGTTCTGGCGATGGTTGGCGGCAGAGACTTTGCCCTCTCGCAGTTCAATCGGGCTACTCAGTCGGAGCGTCAGGTGGGGTCGTCGTTCAAACCTTACGTCTACACGACGGCGGTGGAGGCGGGAGCCAAGCCGACCGACATGATTGTGGACGGGCCGGTGAGCTTCTACACGCCGAACGGGCCTTACACTCCGCACAACTACGAGAACGACTACGAAGGCTCGATGACGCTGCTGACTGCGTTTGCCCGGTCGCGCAATATTCCTGCGCTGAAGCTGGCTGACAGGGTCGGGATTCGCAAGGTGATCGAGACCGCGCACCGGTTTGGCGTGACCAGCAATATTCCGGCGTTTCTTCCGATTGCAATTGGCGCGGCGGACATCTCGCTGGCCGAACAGGTTGGGTCGTACAGCGTCTTTCCCAACGACGGGATTCGCATTGAGCCGCACACGATTCGCCGCGTGACGCAGGCCGACGGGTTGCCGATGGAGGAGCCTGCGCCGAAGGTGACTGAGGTGATCTCGGTGGAGACGGCGCGCACGATGATGCAGTTCCTACAGGCGGTGACGCGGATGGGAACCGGCGCGGCGGCGGCCTCGCTGAATCATCCTCTGGGCGGCAAGACGGGAACGACGAACAACTATACGGACGCGTGGTTCATTGGATTTTCTCCGTCGGTGACCTGCGGAACGTGGATCGGGTACGACAATCGGCAGACGCTGGGCGAGAAGGAGACTGGCGCGAAGGCCGCTCTGCCCATGTGGATGGACTTCATGCGGGCGGCGATTGCGAGCAAGCCGAATGAGGCCTTCCCAACGGAAAACGCTCCGAAGAAGGAGCTGGAGGTGTCGGTGACGGCGGCGGGGGCTGGATCGTCAGGGGCGAAGGAGATTCCCACGGCTCCGGCGGAGATGAACCCGGATGCGATTGAGCCGGAAGAGAGTTCAGGGAGCAACTCAACCTCGGAAGAGACGAAATAGTCGCGCTCCAATCTTCCTGTTTGGGAGAGTTGCCGGGATAGATGAAGGCTTTGTCGGAACGGACGAATTGGCAAAGATCGCTCCAGTCATAGAGAATCCTGTAGTCGGATAAATTCCGAGCCAGAGTTGAAAGGAAGTCGCATGTCGCATAAATTGATTGCTCCCGCACGTTCCGTCCTTTGCCGCGTGGTGCTTCTCCCGCTGCTCGCCAGCCTCACGCTCTTTGCCAGCGCGCAGACAGCTCCCACAGCAGCTTCAGCACCCGCAGCAACAACCGCGCCGCAACTTCTGACAATGAACGGTATCGCGCACATCGCCATTCGGGTCAAGGACATCGCGGCCTCGGTCGCCTTCTACCACAAGCTCGGCTTCGAACAGGCCTTCGTCAACACCGCCAAGGATGGCAGCGTCTCGCAGGCCTTCCTCAAGATCAACGACAAGCAGTTCATCGAGCTTTACCCGGTCACGGCGAACGATCCTCAGGTGGGCTTCCTGCACCTCTGCTTCGAGGGTGCAGACCTCAACGCTCTGCACGACGCCTACGAAGCCGAGGGGCTCGCTCCCATCGCGGTGCGCAAGGCCGCCGCAGGCAATCTTCTCTTCACCATCAAAGGCCCCGAGCAGCCCGCCTTCCCGCAGAACATCGAGTACACCCAGTACATGCCCGACTCGCGCCACAGCAAGGACGCGGGCCTGCATCTCGGCGCGGATCGCGTCGCCGACCGCATGACCATCGTCTCGCTCGCCATGCAGAATCCCGCCTCGGCCCGCGCCTTCTACCTCGCCAAGCTCGGCTTCACCGTAGACCCTGCCAACCTCGCGCGGCTCACCCTTCCCGGCACCTCCAGCCAGCAGGTCGAGTTCGTCTCCGCCGACGTACTCGGACTCCGCTCCAGCATCACTCTCATCGCTCCCAGCCTGAACAAGGCCGTCGCGCAACTCACTCGCCAACAAATCGACTTCCATCGAGTCTCCAGCAGCGTCAAAGACGCCAAAGGCAAAGTCCAGCCAGAGATAATCATCGTTCAGGATCCCGACAACAACTCAATCCGGATCGTCGCCCAATGATTGCGCCGGAATGACCCTCCACGAAGCCCTCCAACTCGCAACCCGCCAGCTTGAATCCTCCGCCGAACTGCGCGCCGACGCAGCGCGTGACGCAGCATTTCTGTTGCGTCACGCGCTGGCAATCTCCCTCGCAGCACAACTCGCCGATCCTGACCGTCCTCTCACGCCAGCCCAGCAGAGCGCATACGAAGCCCTCATCCAGCGTCGCCTGCGCAACGAGCCGATCCAGTACATCACCGGCGAGCAGGAGTTTTACGGCCTCGCCCTCGGCGTCACGCCCGCTGTCCTCATTCCGCGCCCCGAGACCGAGCATTTAGTCGAATCCGTCCTCGCCGAGTTTGCGGCTCATCCCGCAGCCTCAGCTTTTCATCCCACAACCGGGTCTTGTCCAGCCAATCCTGACTCCCATCCCACAAACTTTGCTTGTCATCCCACAGCGAAGCGAAGGGATCCGCTTCTCCCTTCCCACTCTCTCCGCATCCTGGACATCGGAACCGGCTCAGGAGCCATCGCCATCGCGCTGGCCCACCACCTGCCTAACACGCAGATCACCGCCGTCGATCTCTCGCCCGCCGCGCTCGCGGTCGCCGCGGCAAACGCCGCGCGCCACGGTCTCGCCGACCGCATCCGCTTCGTGCAATCCGACCTGCTCGCCGCGTTTTCCACCGACGATCTACCGTTTGACGCCATCGTCTCCAACCCGCCCTACGTTCCCACCGCAGATCGTGCCACGCTCCACCCGCAGGTGCGTGACCACGAGCCGTCCTCTGCGCTCTTCGCCGGTGCAGATGGCCTCGACATATATCGTCGTCTGATTCCGCAAGCCCGCGCCGCGCTCGTTCCCAACGGTCTGCTGGCCATTGAGATTGGCCACGAGCAGCGCGATCCAATCGCCGCCCTGCTCGCTGACTGGTTCCAACTCCGCTTCGTCGACGACCTGCAAGGCATTCCGCGCATCGCTCTGGCTCGCAAGCCCTGAACCCAAACGAAGCCCGCGTTTTCGTGCCGTGAACCATTCTGCACACTGTCTTCGCACGAACAATCGCACCTGCGAGGCCTCGCTCGATTTACAATCACTGCGGCTGCTGAAATCCGCCCAGCCGGAAAGCTGTCCATGCCCATGCCCGAATTCTCGCCGTTTCTGATCGCTCTCGCCATCCTGCTGCTCTATATCCTCAACTCCATCAAGATCCTCAAGGAGTATGAGCGCGCGGTCGTCTTTCGCCTTGGCCGCGTACGTCACGATGCCTCTGGTCCCGGAATCATTCTGGTCTTCCGCCCCATCGATCAGATCACCCGCGTCTCGCTCCGTCAGGAGGCGATGGAGGTTCCCTCGCAGGACATCATCACCCGCGACAACGTCACGCTGAAGGTCAACGCGGTCATCACGCTGCGCGTCATTGATCCGGTCAAGGCCGTCATCGAGGTCTCGAACTACGTCTATCAGACCTCGCAGTTTGCCCAGACCACGCTGCGCTCGGTGCTCGGCGAGGTCGATCTGGATGAGTTGCTCGCTCATCGCGACCGCCTCAACCTGCGCATTCAGACCATCATCGACGGCCACACTGCGCCCTTCGGCCTCAAGGTCGTCTCGGTCGAAGTCAAGCAGGTCGACATGCCGGAGAACATGCTGCGCGCCATGGCCAAGCAGGCCGAGGCAGAGCGCGAACGTCGCGCCAAGATCATCCACGCCGAGGGAGAGTTCAACGCTGCAGCCAAGCTCGTCGAGGCCGCATCGCTGATGGCCACCCAGCCGATGACCCTGCAACTGCGCTACCTGCAGACCCTCACCGAGATTGGCGTGGAGAAGAACACAACCATCGTCTTCCCTCTGCCCATGGAACTCATTAACATGTTCAATAAGACAATCGCCGCGCCCGCCATCGCCCCCGCCGCAGAATCCTCTGCGACCGCCGCCTTGGACAACGACGCACAACCGAAGGAGTAATCGTGAAGCAGCGTCCCTACGACGACGAAGAAGATCTACCAACCCGCAGACAGACCAGTGCAGACCGCTCCTCCGGCGCAGACCGCGAGCTGTCGCTCGGCGCGCCGGCGATCCTTGGCATCTTCTTCGCTCTCGCCCTGATCTGCGCCTGCTTCTTTGGCTTTGGCTACAGCATGGGCCGCAAGGCCGCGCAGGCCAACGCTGCGACAGACGCAGCGGCCAACGCCGACACCTCAGGCGCCAACGCCAACTCCGCCAAGCCGGCCGCCGGAAGTCTGGCCAACCAGCCAGCGCCAGCCAGTTCCTCCGCCGAGCAATCAAACGGCAGCGACTCGAACGCGCCCGACTCCACGCAGTCGGGCGCAAGTCCATCCACCGCGCAGCCAACCACGCCGTCTTCGGCCTCTGGCAAGTCCAAAGCGAGTCCCTCCGACGCGATCATCGCCGGGGACAAGCCCATCAAGCCCGCAACTCACACGCCGCCTCCCGCTCCCAGCAGCAAGCAACCCGCAGCAACACCAGCCAAGCCTGCTGCATCGACGAGCAAGCAGCCGACCGCCGCTCCGCTGCCTGCCGCTCCGGCTGGCAGCTTCATGGTGCAGGTCGCCGCCGTCTCCAGTCAGGAGGTCGCCGACATTGAGATCTCTGCGCTCAAGAAGAAGGGCTACAACGTAGCCATCCACCACGAGCCACAGGACAAGCTCCTGCATGTACAGATCGGCCCCTTCGCCAACCGCAAGGACGCCCAGACAATGCAACAACGCGTCCTTGCCGACGGCTTCAACGCCATCGTCAAGTAGGCTGGTTCGAAGTTTGAGCAATTTTCTCTATTACATACTGCGGTAAAGCTAATGGGAATTGTCATCCTGAGTAAGCGCAAAGCGCGAGTCGAAGGATCTGCGTTTTCTTCGCGCCGCGATACTCTACAGGTAAAAATTCTTATGCCTTTGCCTTATCCGCGTAGATCCGTGCCTCTATCCGGGTTAGGCCTTTCCTTTGGCAAGTCCTGAGCGAAGCGCCGGTTAGGGTTTCTTCGCCTTGGGCGGAGCGATCATCAGGAAGTTGAGCGAGAAGCCGACGACGTCGTCGTGGTTGCGCAGGCTTCGGCTGTAGGCTCCCGTCAGGGTGATGTGACGCTCCAGAGGAATATCCAGCGAGGTGTCAAAGCCATTGTCCTCGCCCGGCCCCTTATTGGTCGAGGTCGTCACCTTCTTCTTTCCCTTGCCGGTCGTCGAGTAGATCAGATCCTGAGTCAGGGGCAACGACTCGTAGGCGTCTGCGTCGAAGCTACAGTTCATGGGCAGGTTGAACGACGCCCCCGCCTGAAAGGAAGCCACCGAGCCGACGGCGATGTAGCTCTTGCGCACGGTCTGGTGAACCAGACTGGTGGAATCGCCGAAGCCAAGCTCGATCTCGGGGGTGAAGAAGTCCAGATCCTTATCGAAGTGGTTGTTGATGTTGTAGGTCACCTGACCTGCGCCCAGTCCATAGTTCGTGTTGCCGCTGGGCAGTCCAAGGGAGACGGTATTGCTGTACTCGACGACGGAGGTGAGCGCGTCGTAGTGGAAGGCGAGCGAGGTATCGCCCACAACACCCGACTTCGACTGGTAGGCGTAGACGGGCTTGGCCTTGGTGCCGACATTCGCATAGACGTTGATGTAGACGAAGTCCGGGATCGACGCGTTGGCACTGAGGTGCTTGTTATAGACGAAGATGGCGTTCGGCGTCAGAACGGAGGACCAACCGGCGCTGGAGTCGTGCTGCGAACTGGTGGAGAGCGTCGCGTTGAAGCCGCGAGTGGCTAGCTCCGGCGCGGGCTTGGGGTCGGCACCGGGAGTCGCGCTGGCGTCGGAGGCCAGCGACACCGGAGCTTGGGCGTAGATCGCTGGAACGAGGCTCGCCAGCAGAACGAGCGATGCGACGCGAAGGGCGAGAGCAAGCGAAGTGCGCAGGGAATGGCCAGAACGCGAGATAGGCAAGTGATAACTCCTTGGAAGACTGAATTGTAGCGTTGCAAATTCAGACGCGAATAAAGAAAAAGAATGCAGGCGAAAACACTCGAGCGCAGAGTGCGGGAGATCGCTCATGAAGTTTATAGCGCGGGCAGAGTCTTTGGCTTCGGCGCGGTCAGCAGAAAGTTGAAGGAGAAGCCGGCCAGATCGTCGTGGTCGCGCAGACTCCGGTTGTAGTAGCTCGAAATCGTGAACGTGTGCGTGATCGGAACCTCCAGCGAGACGATGAAGCCGTTGTCTTCGGCGGGATCAATGTTGGTCGAGGTGGTCACCTTCTTTTTACCGCTGCCGGTCGTCGAGTAGACGAGGTTGTTGTCCAGCGGCAGTTCCTCGAAGGCCTCGGCGTCGAAGCTCATGCGCAGAGGCAGATCAATCGACGTTCCCACCTGAAAATGAGCCATCGGCCCGACGGTAATATAGCTTTTGACCAGCGTCAGATTGACCAGTTGGCTGGTGTCGCCGAAGCCGAGTTCGAGATCCGGCGTGAAGCGACCGATCTCTCTTTCAAAGTGGTTGTTGACGGAGTAGGTGAGTTGCCCTGCGCCCAGACCAAACTTCGAGTTCCCCGACGGCACACCCATTGATCCCGTCGCGGTATAGGAGACGAGCGGCATGCTCCAATCGCCGTGCAACGAGATCGAGGTGTCGCCGAAGGTCCCGTTCTTCGAGGCATACGCATAGACCGGCTTGGATTTGGTTCCCACATTGGCATCGACGTTGATGCGCAGATAAAGCGGCACACTCGAATCCACACTGAAGTGCGGATTGAAGCGGTAGGCCACATAGGGAGTCAGCAGCGTCGTCCAGCCATTGCTGGAGTCGTGCTGCGAGCCGGTATTGAAGGAGACTGTAATGCCGCGCGGAGGAGGTGCGGAAAGCGCGGAAAGACTCTCCGCCTCTGCGCTGATTTCGCTGGTTCCAGCCAACTCGTTGAGAACATCGTTCTCGCTCGCTGCGCTGCGCAATGGGGCTTTGCTCGAAAGCGCGGATGAACTCTGCGTCTGCGCCGCGCTGGAGAGGCTCGCAAAGACAAACAGAAGCGCAGAGAAGATCAGGGCTTGATCCGTGTGCATCCTGAACACGCGAAGACTCCTTCGATAAGTACAGAGGGGCAAGGGGTACAGATCTATATGAACAGATTGGCAGAGAGGGATCAACCATCAGGAGCGAAATAGAGCCGTTTCCGTAATGGGGCATGCCATCATCGCACGAGCCAAAAGCGGATTCCTCCGCTCGCGCTACGGAATGACAAAGAAGTCAGGCTACAATAATCCAGAAAACACGCTAAAAATCAGGCGCACGCAGGAGTCCTGCATGCGCCTGATCGTTTCTGCACGGCTCTAGCGTTCGGCCAGAGGCGCGTAGGGCTGCGGATAGGCTGGGCCGATGTAGTCGGCGCGCGGGCGGATCAGGCGATTGTCGTCGAGCTGTTCGATGACGTGCGCGGTCCAGCCGGCGATGCGACTGATGGCGAAGATTGGAGTGAAGAGATCAATCTCCACGCCCAGCGTAGTGTAGGTCGAGGCCGAATAGAAGTCCACGTTGGCGTTGAGATGCTTGGCCTCGTTGACATAAAGCTCGATCTTGCGCGACATGTCGTACCACTTGGTCTGGCCCGCCGAATGGCTCAGATCCTTCGACATCTGGCGCAGGTGCGTCGCGCGCGGATCTTCGGTGTGATAGACGCGGTGGCCGAAGCCGGAGATCTTTTTCTTCTCGGCGAACATTTTCTTGACGTACTCGACCGGATCGGCCTCTTCATCCTCGATGGCGAAGAGGATCTTCATGGTCTCTGCGTTGGCTCCGCCGTGGAGCGGCCCCTTGAGCGCGCCGATGGCTCCGACGATCGCCGAGTGAATGTCGGAGAGCGTCGAGGCGATGACGCGCGCCGTAAAGGTGCTTGCGTTCAGCTCGTGATCGGCCTGTAGAATCAGCGCGACGTCGAGGGCGCGGGTCGCCGTCTCGGTCGGATTCACGCCGTTCAGCATGCGCAGGAAGTTGGCCGAGTGGGAGAGGCTGCGATCCGGGTCGATGATCGACTTGCCCTTGCGGATGCGATCGAAGATGGCCACAATCATGGCGATCTGCGAGGTCAGCCGATACCCCTTGCGAACGTTCGCCTCGTGCGACGAATCCTTCTCCTCCGGGTCGTAGAGCGAGAGCAGGCTGACGGCAGTGCGCAGAACTTCCATCGGCGTAGCGTCGTGAGGAACGCTGCGCAGAAAGTCGTAGATGCGCCAGTTCAGCGTGCGCGCCGCAGCCAGTTCCTTGCGGAACTCTGCGAGTTGCGTGGCATTCGGCAAAGCCCCAAACCACAGAAGATACGTCGTCTCCTCGAAGGTCGAGTGATCGGCCAGATCGTGAATATCGATACCGCGGTAGGCGAGAACGCCCGCATCTCCATCAATCCAACAGATCGACGACTTCGTGGCGATAATACCTTCAAGACCCTTTACCGGGAGGACCACAGACATGGCGTACCTTCTTCGCAAGATTTGGGACGGAGATTACAGTACGGTTATAACCCAGAGAAAAAATAATTGCCACGAAATTCCCGGCTTACGTCCTTGCAACTCCATCTACTTCGATGCGATGCCCCCTCCATCGGGTGCAGATTCCTCGCGCCACGGCCTGTTTTTTTTCTGTGCAACGAGCCAAAAGTACCCGCGGGGCTATAGTCTCTTCTAGTGCATCCCGCAATGCGGTGCGGTCTCGCTGTGCAACCTCTTGACAGCGCGCCCACGTCTCAAGGGAAGCTGACACCAGAGCGGGAGGAAGAAATTCATGAGTGAGACAGAACCGGTCATCGTAACTAAACAACCCACCTCGGCAACATCCATCGCGGCAATCGTCATTGCTGCACTAATCGGGATCGGTGCGCTGATCTGGTGCTACGGCCTACAGAATCACATCACCGAGACTGAGCAGAAATTGGCGGACGCCGACAAGAAGAACGCCGAACTCTCCGACCATCTCGAAGCCACCAACGCACGCCTGCGCGCCACCGCAGACACGCTGGGGCAGAACGTCGGGGCAACCCAGAAGCAGATCGACGATCGAACCGCAGTTATCATTGCGGCACAGAAGTCGCAGAACGTCGAGACCGCCAAACTGTCGCAGCAGCAGCAGGCCGCAGAGAAGCAGATCGGCGCTGTCTCCAACGACGTTGCCGGCGTGAAGACCGATGTCGGAGGCGTGAAGACAGAGGTCGGAGGAGTGAAGACCGACGTTGCCAACACGCGTAGCGAACTCGAGGCAGCCAAGGCTCAGATGCAGACCATGATGGGAGACGAGGGCAGGATGAGCGGCCTGATCGCAACCAATCATGACCAGCTCGAGATCCTGAAGCACAAGGGCGACCGCAACTACGTCGAGTTCACCCTACAGAAGGGCGCGCAGCCCACGCCGCTCTTCCCTGTCAAGCTGCAGTTGAAGAAGCTGGACAACAAGCACTCGCGCTTCACCATCGTCGTCAGCGCCGACGACCGCAACATCGAGAAGAAGGACAAGACCGTCGATGAACCGGTGCAGTTCTATTGCGGCAAACAGCCTCAGCTCTTTGAGCTGGTCGTCAACAGCATCGAGAAGAACAAGGTCTCGGGCTACCTCTCAATGCCGAAATAACCAACCCTGGCGCGGCTTGCACGCATCAGGCAGTATGACCTTGCCCCCGCAAAACGTATCCCTTAGCAAACTGTTCTAATGCGAAAGGGTAGCGAAGATGACGAAGGCAACGCGGGGACGTTACACGCTTGAGTTCAAGCAAGAGGCGGTTCGGCTTGTAGAGTCGGGCCAGAG
>JARLFY010000003.1 GCA_031296325.1 Acidobacteriaceae bacterium
ACCATACCATGCCCCTTCGGAGGGCAACAGACTTCTTTATCGCCGCGCCAACAAGCAAGCCATCTCATAATCGGGCGGCTTGCACGCTAATACAGACGGAAAATCCGTCATATCTACACCATCCGTCTCCGCGTATCTTCGGCGCAAGCAAAAAACAGGCAAACCGCAGGTTGGCGAATTTTTACCCTCTATTCATTCCAGAAGAACCAGAATTGCATGCACTTTCACATCGCGATATCCGTCGCTCTTTGCTATGGGCGGGGGATGGGGGGCTTCTCGCTGTTGCCCTCCGCGCTGTGATCGACCACCAGCTTGGCGAAGAGAATGTCCGGCACGACGTAGGAGACAAGGTCGGCATTGTTGGCCGAGCCTGCCAGACCGGAGAGGCCAAGCAGGGCGAGGAATCCCTGCGCGACATTCTCCCCCGACTCCTTGGAGTATTCGCTGTAGACCGTGCGATCCTTGGAGACGGCCACGATCTCCCGGAAGCTCTTGAAGCTGACGTCGCCGATCCGCGCATCGCGCACCGCCTCCTCGTGGCCATCGGGGTAGAGGCGCACTGCCTCAATGGCGTTCAAGCCCGAGAGCCGGCGGACAATTATTCCGTACTCAAGGCCGCGCGTCTTGACCACGCCCATCATCTGCGCGCGCAGCTCGGCGTTGGTCGAACTCTTGGTGGCGCTGACGATCACGTTGCTGGGCAGGACTCCTTGCAGGCGCATGTTGCCGGTGCTAGGAAAGTTGTGCGCGGGCTGGCGAGAGTTGAGCAGCGTCTTTTGAATGCCACCGTCGACCAGCAGCGTCTCCTGCGCAGGCACACCTTCTTCGTCGAACTTGTAGTTGCCGAAGAGCGGCTGGCCGTCGCAACTCGTCAGCAGCGGATTATCCACCACGCTGAGGAACTCCGGCAGCACCGAGGTATTGATCTTGAGTCCAGAGCGGGGCCGGACGGGAAAGTTGTTGGCAAAGTTATGCGCGAAGACCTCGTCGGCGGCCTTGCCTTCGATCAGCACGGGACCGCTGTAGTGCTTGAAGGGCTGAGCCTTCTGCCTCGCCTCCAGATGCGCGACAACCTGCTTGGCGCTGGCCAGAATCTCCGCCTCGCTGGGAAAATCGTCCAGTGAGCGAGCGTGTGCGGAGTAAACATCGTGGTAGTTCTCGTCGTTCTTGCCGTGCAGGGTGGCCGTCAAGTGAAGGTAGATCTCGGGCATCTGGCGGACGTAGCTGGTGCCTTCGCTGTTGACGAAGTGTTCGGTGCGGTTGTCGATCTCGAACTCCGCGGTCGAGTTGCGTATCGACGAACCCTTGTGCAGAACCGCCGAGGAGACGCGCACCAGATGCTCGACGCGGGCCAGATCCTCGTCGACCAGAGGCAGCGTATCCGACTCCAGATGCGCTGGCTCCTGACTGAAGTCCGGCGTACGCTTGCTGAGATCCTTGCTCTTCTCGGCGGCCTTCTTCGCCGAGAGATCCTGCAACGCCTGTTTGTAAGCGGTGTCAGTGGCGATCCAGATCTTGCGCCGCAGTTCGTCGTAGTTGTCGTCGAGGGGAAGTGTATTCGAGCCTGTGGCCATCGAGCTGAAGAGCGAGACCAGCTTGGTAAACGCGTTCCCGCTGTAGTTGCTGTTGTCGTACTGGTAACTGCCTACGCGCACAGTGACGGTGAGGAGTCGCGTGTGCGTCTGCTGGCTGGAGGTCAGCGAGCCGAGAGTTGCATGCGCGATCACGCTCTGCTGGTCGACGATCTTGTAGTCAATATAGTAGGGCCGCTCCAGCGAGGGCAGTTGTAGTTGCTTCATCGAGCGATCGAGTTCGTCCTTCATCGCGCGGGTCTCAACGTCGTCGGCCTGAGCAGTGACGGGTAGGACAACAACAGACGGCGTTGCAGCCGAACCATTGCCGGAGTGCGTACCGCCGGATTGGGCGTAGAGCGGGGTCGAGGCGAGAAGGCAGAGAGCTAAGATGGGCTTGTTCATCGCGCACCTCCTGCGTTCGCCGTCAGGGGCGCGGAGATGGGCGCGGGCAAGATCGGCGCTCTCTCCTGCGACTTGGTGTTCTTCTGCACCTCGATCTGCGAGATCAGGATTCCCGGCCCGCTGGCCGAGACCGGAACAAAGCCCGACTCCGCGCCGCAGACCCCGTTGAATACGGCCTTCTCGTCATCGGCGGCAAGAATCTTGCTGAAGGCGGCCAGCGGCGTTCCCACCAGATTGACCCCGCGCACCAACTCCTCCCGCCCATCGGGATAGATGCGATAGACCATGATGGGCAGCACCTCGAAGGCATTGGGAAGGGCTCGCATGGTCAGGGTAAAGCCGCCCTGAATGTCGTCGAAGAGCAGGCCGAAGGGCTTGTTCTGCTGCTTGATCTGCACGATCAGCAGCTTCTTCAACTGCTCGCGGCTCACCGGCTTGGAGTTGCGCAGGATCAGGTTCGACTGCCGCGCCACCGGTGCCATTCCGGCCTGCGCCCGACCATGTCCGTTGGAGTTGGCAAAGCCCGCAATCGGCGACCGGCTCATCAGAAAGCTCTTGAGGATTCCGTTCTCGACCGCGACCACTGGCCGCGCTCGCACGCCCTCGTCGTCGAAGCTGTAGGAGCCGACCAGATCCACGCCGCCGTAGTGTTGCAGCGTGGGGTCGAAATCGACCGAGAGGAAGTTGGGCAGAACCGGCTGGCCAATCATTTTCGTAAAGGTCTGCCCCTCGTCCTCGCCCTTCTGCCGCTGACCCTCGATGCGATGGCCGAAGACCTCGTGGAAGAAGACCGCCGTGGCGCGGCCGGAGAGGATCGCCGGGCCGGTGTAGGGATCGACGACCGGAGCCACGCGCAACGCCTTCAGATCGGCGATCATCTTATTGACGGCCTTGAGTACCGTCGCGTCGCCGGGCAATCCTTCAGGCGTGAACGCGGCGTAGGACTCAAAACGCGGCAGAATCATCCCGTCGTCGGCCTTGGAACTAGCCTGAATGATCAGCCGATAGTAGGTCGTCGAGCTTTGGATCGCGGCACCATCGCTGGATACAAACCAGCGTGTCTCCTGATCGGCGGTGATGGTCGCCGTGGCGTTGTAGATCTCTCCGTAGCGATGGAATGGCTCGGTGTAGCGGCGCGCCCGCTCCTCCCACAACTTGCGGTCAAAGGGCATCGGCGGGATCGGCTCAACCGACTGCTCCGGCCTCTCATGCGAGAAGTCGTCGGACTTGTCCTCCTGCTCGATATTGATTCCGTTGTCGGTCTTGGCGGCGGCCAGTTGGGTCAAGGCGCTCTTGTAGACCTTGTTGGTCTCGTCCCACAGGGCGAGCCGAATCGGCAGCGGATCGTCGTCGAAGGGAACCGCAACCTGAGAAAGACCTGCGGCGAGGGCGGCGGAAAACTTCCCCCCCGCGCTGCGGATCGGGTGGGTATTGTCCAGAGTGTAGTCGCCCACACGCAGCGAGACGCGCGCGGCACGCTTGTGGCTGGAGTCGCTGCTGACCAACGCTCCAAAGGTCGAAGAGACCGTATCGATCTTGGAGTCGGCGATCTCGTAGCTGAGATAGTAGGCCGGAACCGGCTGATCCTTCAGCGCCCCAAAGTCGCGTTCGACCTCGCTCTTTGCGATGTCCAGCACGGGCGAAGCGCCCTTGCTCCTGGTCGATTGAGCCAAGCCGGAATAAGTCACCGTACACGCGAACACACAGAGGCAAACAAATAAGCGAAGAAGAATCAATCGATTCAAGGCGGCCTCGGATGCTCAGAATTAAGACGATCCATTGTAGCGCGGCTCAACTCTTATCATTCCACAGCATCTTTTTTTGTCATTCCGTAGCGAAGCGAAGGAATCTGCTTTTCTTCATTCGACAACGGGATACACCATTACGAGACCTGCTGTAATACCTGATTTGGAAGAAGTCATTTTGTCCCGGCAAGAGAAGATCCATAAAGAATGCTTGAAGATCGGGTTGGAGTACCCTAGGCTGGACTACGAGGTTTTCCATGAGACTAAGTTGGCGCGGAAGTGCGACGTTGTTTGCGATGACAATAGCATGCAGCACATATTGCCTCGCGGCGGAAGAGCCTGAACCGGTCAAGATTATTGCCAGTCAAAGAACGGAGATTCACACTCCGTCCGGCGTGGCTGTTTTGCCGCTGGACATTTCGCTGGACTGGTCGAAGCCGCAGCCAACCGTGACGCGCGCGGTGATCCTGTTGCACGGCAAGGGGCGCGATGTAGATGGATACTATCGCGGGCTGGAGCGAGCGGCGAGGGAGGCTGGCGCGGCAGGAGCGAAGAGCATCCTGATTGCGCCGCAGTTTCTCAATGAGATCGACGTTGCGGCCCACGGCCTGCCCGCTGAGATCGTGCGCTGGCGAACGGGAACGTGGGAGGCGGGCGGTCCTGCTGTGGGACCTGATCCGGTGAGCGCGTACGAACTGCTGGATGCGCTGCTGCTGCGTCTAGCGGATCGAGCGACGTTTCCCAATCTGACCGATATTGTACTGGCGGGACACTCGGGCGGTGGACAAGCGGTGCAGCGATACGCCGTCGTGGGAACGGCTGCCGCGCTGGTTGCGGCAAAGGGAATTCACCTGCGATTTGTTATTGCGAATCCCTCCTCCTATCTCTACTTCAGCAATGAGAGACCCGGACCGCATGGCTTCGCATGCAGCAACTGGGATCGCTGGAAGTACGGCACACGCGATGCGCCCAAGTATGTGAAGACGAGCAAGGCTCACGGCTGGCCAGAGATGGAGACCGCATACGCAAAGGCCGACGTGATCTACCTGCTGGGCGATGAGGACACCGACCCGCGACAGAAGGATCTCGACGTCTCCTGCGCGGGCGAGGCAGAGGGAGCAACGCGTCTGGAGCGGGGACGAGACTACTTTGCCTACCTCAAAGCGCGGCATCCCAACGACTGGGGCCAGCGACTCTGGCTGGTCGAGGGCGTGGCGCACTCTGGACCAAAGATGGTTGAGGCTCCATGCGGCGTAAAGGCTTTGTTCGCCACCGGAAGCTGTAAAGACGAGTAGATGAGCGCAGTGAGTGCCTCAACTCATCGCCAGATGTTTGTGCCCGAAGAAGCTGACCAGCCAACAGAGCATTTCTCAAATCACTGTAGACCGAACTAATTGTCATTCCGTAGCAACTTCGTTTGTCGTTCCACAGCGTCTTTTGTTTGTCATTCCGTAGCGAAGCGGAGGAATCTGCTTATCGCTCGTTCGACGACGGCATACAACGATACGGGGCGCAACAGTGTCCCTGCCTAAGAGATATTTAGTTTGTAAGTTGTTTGTTTTGAGAGGGAAAATGGTGGACGCGGCAGGGATCGAACCTGCGACCAGTCGATTAAGAGTCGAATGCTCTACCAGCTGAGCTACGCGTCCGCGCTTGTTGCCGTCTCTTTGGGGGAGGCGGTGATCCTGCAATGCAGCCTGATCTTCAAGACCCGCCACGCGCATTCACTTAAAAAAGAATAGCACAGGTTGCCTGTTATTGTCGCCGAGATCGCTCCACCCTTCAGCCCCAATAACAGAACAGATCAATCAAGAAGAACTCTGGCGTCGGAGATGCCGCGTTCGTTCTGCCATTAGCGCGGAATCGAGAGACCCGTCGAGTATTGGACGACGGATTCTGAGAGCGGTATCTATACGCTGTGGCTGATCTTCCCGTGCTCGACGGGCGGAGTCACCATAGTACTGGTGTCTTTCAACGCGGCGATCTCCTTGTCGTAGTGCCCGGCAATGGAGTTTCCCCGGATGACGACCATCTCCTCAAGCATCTTCATGCCGTCTTTCAGGTAGCTCATGCGGCTGCGTTCGTCGTGTCCCCAAGTGACGGGAACCTCGCAGATGTTATAGCCCAGCTTGCGCGCAATAAACAAAATCTCCGGATCGAAGCCCCAGCGTTCGATCTTCTGTAAGCGAAAGATTACCTGAGCCGCAGACCGCTTGAAGGCCTTAAAACCGCACTGGGTATCCTTGAACGGCAGGCCCATAATGGTTCGCGTCACCCAGTTGAAACATCGTCCAAAGAATCGTCGATACAGTGGCTGGTGAATCGTCTGCCGGGTGCGATCCATCCAGCGCGATCCGATGGCCACGTCCGCCCCATCGGCAATCGCCGCCAGCAGCCTCTCGGCCTCTTCCATCGGAGCCGAAAGATCGGCATCGGTAAACATCACCACGTCGCCGGCGGCCTGTAGCAGGCCATTGCGCACGGAGTATCCCTTGCCCCGGTTGCCGACGTTCTTGATCAGATGTAGTTGCGGGTACCGATCCATCCAGCGATGAATAATCTCCACCGTTGTATCCTGCGATCCGTCATCAACGACCAGAATCTCCGCGTCCCAGCCCTGCTTTTCGACGCAGTTCATCACGCGCTCCAGCGTCTTCTCAATGCGAGCGCTCTCGTTGTACGCCGGAATCACAATGCTTAGCTGCGGACTAGCCATCGGCTCTCAAATTCTCCGTTTCTGTCGTGCGCGCAGAAACCCTACGGCACATTTTCTCTATCGTAATGATAGGACGCTTTACTCGTCTTCTTAGTTGCAGCAACTCATTTTTTTTAGCTCAGACTCCTTTTGAAAAGCGACCTTCGCAAAATTTACCGTAATCTGCACTGAAAAACGGTCTAAACTCATCAGTATGCCGGAAGATTTCTCCACCCCGCCGCCTACATCCGCCGCCGTTCCGCCGCCGCCACCGGCCTCAGCCATCCCGCCCTATGGATATGCCTCGCCGTACGCGCAGGGTTCGCCGTACCCGGTCTATGGTCAACCGCCGCGCAAGCGTCGTTCGGCCTGGTTCTGGGTGGCAATCTTCGGAGGCTCCTTCGCGGTCATCGCTCTCCTCTTCACTGCGATGGTCTGGTCGATTACCAAAAGCCTTAGCGGAGACTCCGAAGCCTCGATCGACGGTCTTGGCAGCGGATCAAAGATCGGCGTCATCGACATCGACGGAGTAATTCTGGACGCCGACAAGGTCGACACCCAGATCCGCAAGTTCGGCGACGACTCCTCGATCAAGGCCATCATCCTGCACATCAACTCCCCCGGCGGCGGGGCCGCAGCCTCGCAGGAGATCTACAACGAGGTCGTCCGCGTTCGCCACGAAAAGAACAAGAAGATCGTCGCCTCGGTCGAGTCGGTGGGAGCCTCGGGCGCCTACTACATCGCCAGCGGATGCGACAGCATCTACGCCAACAACGCCTCGGTCGTCGGCTCCATCGGCGTCATCATGGAGTGGACCAACTTCGGCGAGCTGATGAAGTGGGCCAAGCTGAAGAGCGTCGTCATCCACACCGGTACGCTCAAGGATGCCGGCGATCCCACACGCGAGATGACTCCCGCCGAGCAGGCCTACTTTCAGGCGCTGGTAGACAACATGTACGGCCAGTTCGTCCATGACGTCGCCGTCGGTCGCCACACCTCGGACGACAAGATTCGCCCTCTGGCCACCGGGCAGGTCTGGACCGGCCAGCAATCGCTCCAGCTCGGGCTGATCGACAAGGTTGGCGGCTTCCGCATCGCGCTGATGGACACGGCAAGCTCGGTCGGCATCAAGGGCGAGCCAACCATTGCACGTCCCGCCAGCGAGAAGAGAGGCCTGATCGCGGCTCTCACCAGCGACTCCGACACTCTCTTCCCCAACCCCAGCAAACTGCTCGACGAGGCTCCCGGCTTCTACTTTATGTGGAAGTAAACGCCACAACGCTCGAACTCCGCCGCCGCAAAAGTTAATGAGGCGTCGGAGTCGCGCATTCCCGTTCCCCACAGTGCGACAATAGAACTAATACGAATGCGCATTAAAACCACGAACGCGGCGCGGGTTCTCACTGCCCTGCTGCCCCTTGCCCTCGCGCTTCTGCTCTCCGGCTGCGGCTACCATGCCGCTGGCTCGGCCACGCATATTCCGACCACCGTCCGCACCATCGCGGTTCCTGTCTTTGCCACGCACGCGCAGGCCTATCACACCGAGATGGCGCTCACCCAGGCCGTCGTCCGCGAGTTGAACACGCGCACCCGCTACCGTGTCGTGAACAGCGGCACCGCCGACACGGACGCCGTCCTCAGCGGAACCATTCTCACCCAGACGGCGGTTCCCTTCACCTACGATTCCACCAGCGGCGAGACATCCAGCTATCTGGTCACCATCACCGTCAAGGTGGTTCTGACCGCACGCGACGGCCACATCCTCTACCAGAACGACGCGCTCAGCTACCGCGAGCAATACCAGTCCACGCAGGATCTCAGCGGCTTCCTCCGCGAGGACTCCGCCGCCGTCAACCGCCTCGCCCGAGACTTTTCCCAAGCCCTGGTCGGCGACATGCTGGAGTCCTTCTGATGCCTACGTCGATCCACATCTCGGGTGCCCCATCCATGACAGCCTCATCGTCATGGGTGGGATCGCATGTTGCCCCGGAGGTCTTCTGATGCCTCCACCGATGAAGAGCTTCGCCTCCTCCGACCGCTTTCTCGCCGAGATTGCCACGCCCGCGACCCTGCGTCCCGGCTACGTCCTCATCGGCGACGAGGCATTCCTCTATCAGCGTTGCCGTCACGGAGTCCTCGAAGCGCTTGCTCCGATCGATGCCCGCGACTTCTGCCTGCACGACTTCGACCTCGCTGAGACGCCGATCTTCGAGGTTCTCGACTGCGCGCAGACACCCTCGCTGATGGCTCCGTTTCAGGTGCTCTTCGTGCGCAACCTGAAGACGCTTTATACGCGCGGCGCGAAGAAGGCCGAGTTCGCCGCCATCGACGCCTACTTTCGCAGTCCCAACCCGCAGGCCGTCCTCCTCTTCGTCGCCGATCACATGCGCATCCCCACCGACCTGCGCAAGATGGACTACCAGGATAAGGATCGCTACGACCGCATCCGCGAGACCCTTGGCGACCACTGCGGTCTGGTCGAGCTGGCCCGCGTAGCCGAGCCAGATGCCGTTCGCTGGGTCACCGCAACCGCCGAGGAGCGCGGCATCCGCTTCGACCCCGACGCCGCCCGCGAGCTGGTCGACTCTCTCGGCGCCGACATGATGATGGTCGCCAGCGAACTGGAAAAACTCTGCCTCTACGTCAGCGGAAACGGAATCGGAGGAGCGATCGAGGGCAAGAACCACATCACTCTGGGCGATGTGGAGACGATGGTTCTGGCCGCCAAACAGCGCTCACTCTACGAGTTGACCGACGCCATCAGCCTGCACGACCGCCCGCGCGCGCTGCTTCTCCTGCACGGCCTGCTCAACGCCTCGGACGGCGGCGAAGACGCAGCCATCGGCCACCTCTACATGCTGGCGCGAACCTTCCGCCAGATGCTCATCATTCTGGAGAAGAATGTGCGTGACTCGCGCGCCATCTGGGCGGTTCTCTGGCAGGGATTCCGCATGCCACCGTTTGCCGCCGAAGACCTCATCCGGCAGGCTCGCCGCTACAAGTCTCGCCGCGAACTGACCCGCGCCCTCCGCCTCGTCGCCAAGGCCGACCTCGAACTGCGCAGCTCTCCCGCTAACAAGTTGCTGGTATTGGAACGCCTGATCCTAGCTCTAGCCGCCGAACCCACCACCACAGCCCACAACAAATCCCACCAATTCGCCATGGAGCTGTAAAACACTTAGCGAATTCCTACAGCCCAATCTGTTTGTCATTCCGCAGCGAAGCGAAGGAATCTGCTTTTTTGCTCCATGACGGGCTACCCCATACCAAAAACGTTACTACGGGGCAAGGCTTGCGGTCTTCTGCTGCGACTTGTCGTGTTCGATCAGAGCCGTTGCTTCGGGCAGGAAGCTGGTTGCTTTGACGATCTCCGGGTCGGACTGCGCATGCACCTTGAGACCCTCCATCTGGCCAAACTGCGAGGTAAACAACTCCGCCTTGATGTTGGTCTTGATCCACTCCAACGCGCTGGTCATATCTGCGTCGGTGTAGTCCACCTGTTTGGTCTTCAAAAAGGCCTTGAACTGCTGAAGGATCGCATCGTCCACTACAAAGTCACGGGCCACGGTGTGGGTCGCCAGATAGTGCTTGGAGAAGTCGAAGAAAGCGTAGTGCTGGAGCAGCGTCGCCTGAAAGTGGGTCAGGTCAGGAACGTCGATCTTCTCGTCCGGCGTGATTCCTCCGCCGCCGTAGACGGTTCGCCCAGAGTCGGTGAGCTTGACCTCCAGATTAGACTTGTCAGCCTTCTTGGCGTCGTTGCGCACATAGTAGTAGTCGTAGAGCGAGACCCCGTCGTAAGAGCGCTGAATGAGCCGTCCCGAGGGCGTGTAATAGTGATAGGTCGTCAGCGCGAGGCCGGACTCCTCCGAGACCTGAAAGACGGTCTGCACCAGCCCCTTGCCGAAGGTCGTCTCGCCGACGATCAGCGCGCGATCGTGATCCTGCAAGGCTCCAGAGACGATCTCGGCGGCCGAGGCGGTGTTGCGGTTGACGATGACCACGATCGGATACTTCTCCGAACCCGACTCGCCATGCGCTGCGCGATAGACCTGATCGGGGAAGGCGCGGCCATGCTGCGAGACCACGATCTGCCCCTCTTTCAGAAACTTGTCGGAGACGTTGACAGCCTCGTTCAGCAGACCGCCGGGATTGCCGCGCAGGTCGAGAATGAGTCCGTGCAGATTGCCGTTGGTGGCCTGAAACTTCTCCAGCGCCTCGCCAACCTCGCGGCTGGTGGTCTCCATGAAGTTGGTGACGTGGATGTAGCCAACTCCCGGCTTGAGCAGGAAGGCAATATCGACCGAGGGCCGCGGAATCTCGTCGCGAACCAGGTCGAAGGTCAGCGGCGCGTCCTTGCCCTCGCGCTGCATCACGACGATGACGTGGGTTCCTTTCGGTCCCTTCAGCATCGACGCGACGGCGGACGAATCCATGCCCGCTGCGGGCTTGCCATCGACCGAGACGATCAGATCGCCGGGGCGAATTCCGGCCTTGTAGGCAGGCGTTCCTTCAAACGGAGCAAGCACAACGACGTGAAGGACTCCCGCCTTGTCCATCTGCGGCTGGATGGTCATTCCGACGCCGTAATACTTGCCATGCTGATCCTCGCGCATCTGGGCGAAGGCCTTTGGATCGTAGAAGTTGGAGTGCGGATCGAGAACGTGCAACATGCCCGGAATCGCGCCGTCGTAGATGGCCTTGTCGATCTTGTCCTTGTCCAGAGGATCGGCGTAGTTCTGCTCCACCAGCGAGTAGACGTTGGTGAACTGGTGCAGCGAGTCGCGCAACGTACTCTCGTCGGTAGCGGTCTGCGCGGCAACCCTCTGATTGATGAAGGAGCCAGCAGTGGCGCAGGTGGCCAGAAAGATCGTGACGGAGAAGAGTGCGCGGCGGGTGCGGGGAGCCATCAACTTGATTTACCTCGAAATGTTGCCGGAAGGAATACCCTGGTTACGCCAAGAAGTCGATCTTCGCCCAGTTGAAACTCCACCCTAGCGTTGGACGAGTATAGCATCTGGAGGTGAGCGATGCAGCGAAATGGCGGGGTAATCGCTTGAATCGCTTACCCGGACTCCCCGGACTTTAAATCCTAAAGTATTCAATAAATTGCGCTTAGGCCTAAACCTAAAACGCTCTCTTCGCCGCAAAGTATTGATTGCAGATACTTTGATTATAAGGCATCTGTAATCAGTGTCTTGCGGCGAAGATCAAGCCACGCCGTTTCAAAACAAGGAGTTTCCCGCACTCTGTAAATCCATCAACACTTGTCCTCTATTTAATTGTAGCTGACTGGGAAAACTAAAGCGCCAAGTTTATTCTGTTTAGAATCATTGCGTTACGTAATTTTCACCTTAACACGTTTTTTTACCCAAACCTTTCTTATTGGGAAATCGGCAGTGGTGGGCTTATTTTGCGGAAGGCTTGTTATCGACTGCGGGGACGGCAAGGGAGACGTTGTTGATGTCTCCATTTTCCAGATCGACGGTAACGCTGGCGGCGCCGTAGGATTGCACAATTTCCGGCTTGGGAGCTGTTCTGACCTTCGAAGTGGAGCTGTTAGTAGTGGCGGAGGCCGGGGCGGGCTTGGTGTCGGCGGCTGCAATGACCCTGAGAGTGTAGACGACCCCATTAGGAAGGTATTTGAAGCAAAAGCTGCCATCGTCGTGGATTTGTGTTGAACGTCCGCGTAGCGGGGTATTCTTGGGGGTCAGTAAGACGTAGGCACTGTTGAGGGGATGAAGGTCAGACTGGGCGACGACATGGCCGCTGATGCTGTGCAGATGGCTGGCGGGGATCGTAATGTCAAATCCGGTGACTCCCTCGCCCTCGCTGAGTTTGATCTTCTTGGCATCGGCTAGGGTGAAGGTGCTGCCAGAGTAGACGTCGAAGTTAGCGTCGCGGTCGGAGAAATCACGGGGAGAGGTATCGCTGCTGGGGACAAAAATTGCGCGCACGACATACTCTCCGGCGAGGAGGGCGGGAATGCGGTAGTACCCCAGATCATCGGTCTTGATAATCGATACAGAGCCGCTACGGACAGCAAGTTTGCTCGTCATATCAACCAGTAGAGCGCTCTGCACGGGAGAACTCGGAGGAGCTACGGAGACGGTCCAGCCGGTGGCGGGGCTTCCGTCGTCGTAGAGCAGGCGACCGCTGATGGAGGCCCCGCGTTCGAGACGAAGGTCGGCTCGGGCAGAGTCGTTGCCGTTGATGGTGACGGTGGGGATCTTGGCGATGCGGGAGCGCATGGCGGGATCGGTGCTGGCGAAGTCCTCGTCGGAGAGTTGGGTGACGGGGTCAAGATAGCCGGAGTATACGGCGTGGACGTAGTAGGTGCCGGGTTTGACTCCGGCAATGGTAAAGGAGCCATCGAGATCGGAGTTGATTGCACTGCGAAGGTCGGTAATCTGCTGGGACGACTTGGCATAGTTGGCCTGAAGCTGTTTCAGATCAGAACGAAGCTTCTGCACCTGCGCCGAAGTTTGCTGGGCTGGCTTTGCAGCGCTCGGCGTGTCGTTCTGGCTCGGCTGTGAGCCTCCTACTGCGGTGCTGCTGGGCGCGGCTGTGCTGCTGGATGCAACGGGCTTGAGCATGACTTTGGCGAAGTGCGCTGGGGCGTTGGTGTCGGCGCAGAAGATGTGGCCCGTGACGGTACCGCCGCCAGTATCGGTGCTGCCGGGGGCAGGCGTCTGTTGTGCGGGAAGGGGAAGCGCGAACGATAAGACGGCGGCAGGGATCAGGATGGATCGAGTTGCGAAGCTCATTTTGGCGGTCCTCGAAGGGGAGATTTTATGGCGAGATCAATATATATCGGGTTGACATGGCGCGAAGATTGGTGTGGGTGGCATGGGTGCAGATAGAATAGGAGAGCGAATGTTGAACCCGCGTTGTGCGCATCCGACGGCCAGAGAATCTGAGTCCGCAGGAATGGACAGTGACGCAGGTCTGAATTCGGCGGCGAAATCTTTTTGCGATTGGCCACTGAATTTGCGGGAATTCGTCGGTTTGACCGTTTGTCGGATGGATAGTTAGCAGCGAGTTTCATTTTTTGGCAAGGGAAACGAGAGAGACCTTTTGAGATCTGTGAGCTTGAACTCTGTGGAAGCGATGGAAGCCAGTGTGCGTAATGCCGCAGGTCGGCGGATTTTGGGCGGAACCCGTGTGTCGGCGCTCCTCGTAACCGGCTCGGCGCTGATGCTGGCTGGCTCGTTGCTGGTGCCCAGTTCGGCGATGGCGCAGATTCGCGCGCCGCGTTACCAGAGTCCGATTGAGGCTCCAAAGCCGCAGTTGACCCTGCCGACTCCTCCCGCGATTACTCCCAACGGCACAGTGGTCGAGGACGCCATCGTGCGCGTCAACGACCAGATCATTGACCGCAGCGACTACATCCGCTCGCAACAGCAACTCATTGACGAGGCGCGCCAGACGCACCTGACCGACGACGAACTGGCCTCGCGACAGAAGGATCTGCTGCGCGACATGATCGACCAGCAGTTGCTGCTCTCGCGCGGCAAGGAACTGGACATCAGCGCCGACAGCGAGGTCATCCGTCGGCTGGACGACATTCGCAAGCAGAACAAGTTCGACTCGATGGAGGATCTGGAGAAGGCTGTGCGTCAGTCCGGCGTCTCCTACGAAGACTTCAAGGCGAACATCAAGAACAGCATCATCACCCAGCAGGTGGTTCGCGACGAGGTGGGCAAGACGCTCCGCCTGACGGCCAAGGACGAGCAGGCCTACTACGAGAAGCACAAGCAGGAGTACGAGCAGCCGGAGCAGGTGAGGCTGAGCGAGATTCTGATTCCCACTCCCGATGCGGCGACCGATGAGCAGGTGGCGCAGGCCAAGGCCAAGGCCGACGACGTGGTGGCCAAGCTGAAGGCGGGAGCAAACTTTGACGATCTGGCAAAACAATTTTCGGGAGGCCAATCGGCGGACAAGGGCGGCGATCTCGGAGAGTTCAAGCGCGGCCAGTTAGGATCGAAGGCTCTGGAAGATCCGACCTTTGTGCTGAAGGCGGGAGAGAATACCGCGCCGATCCGCACCCGTCAGGGCTTTGTCATCCTGAAGGTGATCGAGCACACGCAGGCAGGAATTCCTCCGATGAGCGCGGTCGACGACCAGTTGCAGGAGGCGATCTATCGCGAAGCGATTCAGCCCGCCCTGCGAACCTATCTGACCAGCCTACGCGAGAAGGCCTACATCGACATCGCTCCGGGATTTGTGGACTCCGGCGCAAGCGCCAAGCAGAGCAAGCCGTTGTTTGCCGCCTACGCTCCGCCAACGACCAAGAAGAAGGCGGAGCAGAAGGCGCGTCTCGACCAGAGCCATGCAGCAGTAGCGGGCGCGGGCGCAGCAGCAACGACGAAGGTTGCGACGGCCACTCCGACCGCAGCGAAGGCCAAGCCTGTGTCTGCAAGCAAGAAGCAGAAGAAGATTCGCAAGGAAAAGATTCGCTTCGGACAGGCTCCACGCAACTCGTTGCCCGCCTCGCCGGAGGAGACGTTGACGGCGGGAGCGGATCAGGGGCCGGGAGCAGCCTCCAGCGTTCTGCCTGCTCCGGGCGCGGCGATTGCTCCGATCAACCAGACCGCGGAGATGGACGAAGAACCCCTCGCGCCCAAGGGGCCTGAGGTCAAAAAGAGCCGCTATAGCGATCGTGCGCCGGTCGAGGACAAGGCTCGCAGGGAAGCATCCAAGGCCAAGAAAGCTCAGGAGAAGAGAGCTGCGGTTCCGGTCAAGGCTACGACAGAGGAGAAGGCCGAGCAGCAAGTGCAGACCGCTCCGCTCGGTCTGGGTGGAGACACCGCGACCAAGACCAAGAAGAAAAAGGTAAAGGGCGCAGCGAAGGAGCGATTGGCGGAGCAGGCTCCCGCGCCAGCCGCAGCCAAGCCCGAGGCAACCCCGATTCCTCCGAAGAGCGTTCGTGTCAACGGCGAGCCGGTGGTGACTCCCGCTCCCGATCCCTCGACCCTGCCTCCGGTAACCGTTCCTGCGACAGTTACGCAGCCAGCCGCTTCCACAGCCCCAACTCCTGCCAAGTAACTTTGCGCAGAACGGGGTGTTCCAGTTGCTCCAGTAGAATCGAAACTTAATGACCGAACTGACAATGCCTAGCTCGCGTTTCTGGATCGCCCTTGTGCTGGGCCTCTTTGCCGGCCTTGCCGATTACCTGGGCGGCTTCCTCCTGGTCAAGCGCTCTCCATCGGCGCACGCATTGCGCTACTTTGTGGCTCTGGGCGCGGGCTTCATGCTGGCCGCCGCACTGCTGGAGATGCTTCCCGAGGCCTTTGCGGTCAACACGAATGCGCAGTGGACCGCAGCGTTGGTGCTGATTGGCTACTGCTCTGTGCATCTGCTGGAACACACGCTGGCTCCTCACTTCCACTTCGGCGAGGAGGCGCACGACCACAAGTTCCTCTCGATCCACAGCAGTTATTCGGTGATGCTGGGGCTGGCCACGCACACGTTTTTTGACGGAGTCGCCATCGGCTCCGGCTTTGTCGTCTCCACGTGGCTGGGCTGGGTGTTGTTCATCGCCATCTTTCTGCACAAGATTCCCGAGGGCTTCACCGTCGCCAGCGTCATGCTCGCTGGAGGGCAAGGTCGTCGCGCGGCGTTGAACTCGGCGCTCTTTCTCGGAGCAATGACCGTGCTGGGCGTTCTCATTATCAACCTGAAGCCGGGCTGGGTGAGGGCTGGGTTGCCGCTCTCGGCTGGAGTGACGATCTACGTCGCCGCTACCGACCTCGTTCCCGAGGTCAACCGCGAACCCGGAGTCCGCATGGCTCTGGTCTTCCTCGGCGGGGTCGTCCTCTTCTTCCTGCTGCGAATGCTCGGCCCAGGCTAGACAACGCTTCGCTCCGTGGCGTAAGCCTCTCGCAACGAAGCAACAGGCCGAGGCAAACGGACTATTGCATCACTTGTAGCGTTACGTTGGCCGAGTGCTGCAACGCAGCCCCTGACGGCCCGGTTGCGGTTCCGGTAACGGTCAGCGTGTAGCTCGTCGAACTGGTCGTCTGCGAAGCGGTGTGGACGCGATCGCCGCAGCCCGTGGCCAACGTCGCCAGTGCGAGGAGCGTTGCCGCTGCAAGGAGCAGACCCGACAGCGAGCGCACCTTGCGCACCAGAATCTTCCCGCGGCTTCGCGCCAAGCCAATCGCAGGCAGAAGAAGAATCGCCAGCAGTGTGCGCAGGCCATTGCCAGTCGCTTCCGGCTGCAACGGCTGCGTTCGATTCATCGCGGACAGCGGAGTCTGGATCGTCACCGTGAAGCTCGTCGCCGCGCCGCCCGGCGGGAGGTACGTTGGATTGATTGATGCGGTCGAGCCGGTTGGTACGCCCGTGACCGCGAGTGTGATTGGGCTGGAGAGCGCCGCGCCAACCAT
This sequence comes from Acidobacteriaceae bacterium, assembly GCA_031296325.1. Taxonomy (GTDB): domain Bacteria; phylum Acidobacteriota; class Terriglobia; order Terriglobales; family Acidobacteriaceae; genus Edaphobacter. The sequence continues at coordinate 16,805 of JARLFY010000003.1, forward strand.
TGCCACTGAGAAGTTGTACGTCGCCGCGCTGCCCGCCGGAACGCTCTGCGTCGTTGCGCCGGTTGCGGTCAGAGTGAAGTCGGAGGCTGCGGCGACCGCGACGTTCGTCGTCGTTGAACTGCTGGGCAGAAAGTTGGCGTCGCCGGAGTAGCTTGCGCTCAACGTGTGCGCACCCACCGCCAGCGAACTGGTGGTGAAACTAGCCGCGCCGGACGAGAGCGGCAGCGTCGCCAGCGTCGTCGTACCGTCGAGCAGTGTGATTGAGCCGGTCGGTACGCCGCTGGTCGTGCTGCTCTCCTGCGCGGTCAGCGTGACGGGGACCCCCAGTCCAAGCGCGTTGGTCGAGGCCGACAGCCCCGTCAGCGAGGCCACCTGTGCGATGTTGAAACTGACCGCTGGAGAGACCGAGACGGTGTAGTTGCTGGCCGCACTGCCGGTCAGAGTCGCCGCAATGGGGTAGCTCCCCACCGTCGAGAGAGCCGCCGCGGTGGTCGTAAAACTCGCTGCAACCTTGCCCGCATCCTGCGCCAGAACGCCGGTCAGCGAGCCGGTCAGCGTGGGCAGAGCCTGCCCATAGAAGATCGTGGCGGAGTTCGCCGCAGCGGTAATGGCGAGCGGCGTCACGGTCACAGCCAGCGCGGAGGAGGTCGCCGCACCATGCGACGCGTCTCCCGCGTAGCTCGCAAGCAGGCTGTGCAGGCCGGCAGCCAGCGCGGACGTACTGAAGCTGGCCGAGTTCGCGCTCAGGCTGGCCGAGCCAAGCGGGGTCTGCGCCCCGCCGCTGGTGTCCAGTAACGTAACACTTCCGGTGGCATTGGTCGCGCTCGTCAACGTCGCAGTGACCGAGCCGCTTCCATACACGTCCACCGCCGCGCCAGCCAGCGAGAGCGCGTCCGCCGAGCTAACCGCAAGCCCCGCAATGGTGTGAACGTACGGCCCCGGCGCGGTTTGCGCGTCGAACTGGCGTACGCGTTGATTCTCCGTGTCGGCCAGTGTCAACAGACCGGTCGGCGAGATTGCGACCGAGCGCGGCGAGTCGAGGCTGGCCGCACTCGCCGAGCCGCCATCGCCGACGAAGGCCTCCGTTCCCTGCCCCGCGACGGTCGTAATCACGCCCGCCGGCGAGATGCGCCGGATGCGATGGTTCGCGCTGTCGGCCAGATAGAGATTTCCCGATGCATCCACCGTCAACCCACGCGGCAGAGCCAAACCCGCCGAGGTTGCCGCACCGCCATCGCCGCTGAAGCTCTGCACTGCGCCGCCGACGACTCCTGCGCCTGCGATCGTCGTGATTCGCCCGGTCGTCGCGCTCACCTCGCGCACCCTTCCGTTGTGCGTGTCGGCGATGAAGAGATCGCCCGCAGAATCCAGCGCGAGGCCGTTGGGAGAGTCGATTGCCGCCGCCGTCGCCAGTCCGCCGTCGCCGGAGAAGCTCTCAATACCGTTGCCAGCGACCGTCGTAATCACGCCCGTCACCGCTGCGATGCGCCGAATGCGATGGTTCCGCGTGTCGGCGATAAAGAGGTTGCCCGCAGAGTCCAGCGCAAGCGCCGTCGGCAGGTCGAGTTGGGCCGAGGTCGCAGAGCCGCCGTCGCCAGAGAAGCCCGCCGCGCCGCTTCCCGCAATCGTCCGAATCACTCCGGTCGATTCGACGACCTCGCGGATGCGTTGATTGTGGCTGTCGGCGATGAAGAGGTCGCCTGCGGAGTCCAGCGCAAGTCCGGCGGGCGAGTCGAGTTCCGCTGCGGTCGCCGCGCCGCCATCACCCGTAAGGCCCTGCACTCCGTTGCCTGCAACCGTCGTGAGGATGTCGGCAGAAGTAACCTTGCGAACGATGTGGTTGGCCGTCTCAACGAAGTAGAGATTACCCTGCGCATCGAAGACGGTCGCGGCGGGAAGCATCAGCGGCACGGTCGTCGCCAGCGTCTGCGCTCGCGCAGCAATCCCCAGCGCCAGCGCTCCGCATAACAACAGCCGCGCTGACACCTGCATCAAGTCCACGCACAGACGCACACCCTTGCCACGCATCCGCTGCGGGAGAGTTGCAAATCGGCGTCTTGGGTTGGAATTGCTCAGCTCCCCACTGTCCTCTTCGCTGTGTATTGTGAACTATCTTATTCGCTACAGAACCCGACGCGAACGATCCCGCGCGATAACTCATCAATTTGCTATAAGACTGTGGAGTTGTTCTATTCAACACATCCCCAATCTTTTACAACTTACGCCATCCCTCTACCACCCTGCTACCATTAACACTGAACTCATCATGACGACACCTACGAACTCCGCTCCTATTCGCGTCCGCATCGCTCCTTCGCCCACCGGCGACCCGCACGTTGGCACGGCCTACATTGGCCTGCTCAACTTCATCTACGCCCGACAGCGCGGCGGCCAGTTTGTTCTGCGCATCGAGGATACCGACCGCACCCGCTTTGTCGCCAGCTCCGAGCAGATGATCTTCGACTCGCTGCGCTGGCTTGGCCTGAACTGGGACGAAGGCCCGGACGTTGGCGGCGCGTATGGCCCGTATCGCCAGTCCGAGCGCACGGAGATCTATCGCGAGCACGTCGAGATGTTGCTGGCCAGCGGCCACGCCTATCGCAGCTACGAGACCCCCGAAGAGTTGGACGCGATGCGTAAATCGCAGCTCGCGGCCAAGCTGCCGCCGCGTTACAACGGAGCGCATCGCGAGCTGACACCCGCGCAGATTGCCGCGTTCGAGGCCGAGGGGCGCGTCTCCGTCGTGCGCCTGAAGGTTCCCGTCGAGGGCGAGACTAGCTTCCGCGACGAACTGCGCGGCACGGTCACCTTCTCGCACAACAATGTGGACGATCAGGTGCTGCTGAAGTCCGACGGCTTTCCGACCTATCATCTGGCCAACGTCGTTGACGACCACCTGATGCGCATTACCGACGTGATTCGCGCCGAGGAGTGGATCTCATCGACGCCCAAGCATGTGCTGCTGTACAACGCCTTTGGCTGGGATCTGCCGCGCTTCTGGCACATGCCGCTGCTGCGCAATCTGGACAAAAGCAAGATCTCCAAACGCAAGAATCCCGTCTCCGTAATCTACTATCGCGAGAGCGGCTACCTGCCGCAAGCGCTGCTGAACTTCCTCGGCCTGATGGGCGGAGGAATGGCGCAGCCCACCGCCGAGGAGATCGTCTCCAAGGGCCTCAACGTCAAGGATGGCGACATCTTCTCGCTCGCCAAGATGATTGAGAGCTTCGACTTCAAGCGTATCTCGCTGGGTGGGCCGGTCTTCGACCTGACCAAACTGAAGTGGATGAACGGCGAGTATCTGCGCGCGCTTTCGCCGGAGAATTTCTTTGCCGCGCTGCGCGAGACCATCTTCTCCGACGAGTATCTGAGCCGCATCGCTCCGCTGGTGCAGACGCGCATCGAGACGCTGGCCCAGTTCGGCGACATGACCGACTTCTTCTTTAAGGATGACGTCATGCCTCCGCCGGAGGTCTTTCTGCCTAAGAAGCACACGCTGGAAGAGACGCTGGCCTTTGCCGCCGAGCAACTCACTGTGCTAGAAGCCACATCCTTTACCACGGAGGAGTTGGAGCCTGCGCTGAAGAAGCTGGGCGTAGAGAAGGAGTGGTCGGTGAAGGACAACTTCATGCTGCTGCGCGCGATCCTGACCGGCAAGACGGCCAGCCCGCCGCTGCTGGAGAGCCTGATCGTCTTCGGCAAGGCTCGCTCGCTCGACCGCATGCGCCGCTTTCTGGACACACAGAAGAAGCTCGCGAACCAAAGGAAGTAACGAGCCGTTGCCGCAGACGTTAGAACCTGCGGTATGTCATCGTCGAACGAGTAAAAGCGGATTCCTTCGCTTGCGCTACGGAATGACAAAGAATCCGATTTACAGTCATTCGAGAAACGATTTAGCGGACGTCGGCTCCAGAGCCGTGGGCTGGAGTCGATGGGGATAGATGAAAGTTGAAGTTGTCCAGATCCTGTTCTGTAGAGAAATGCGGTTCTGAGACAAACCTTGGGTCGACGCATCTTTCGTTGAGAGCGCCGGAGGAACACCCGCCGCCACGGATTCCGTAGTACACATTACTGCTGCGGGAGACGTGTCCGATCGGTTGCTGGTAGTAGAATCCTCCCGGACCGCCTGACTTTCCGCCAAAGTTATAGGTCTTCGGATTGTCGTAGCCGAGAACAATATTGTTCTTGAAGATCAAGCTGCTGACCGAACAGCCTCCCTTGTCCCAGCAAGCGATGTCGAAGCTTGTCGGAGCGTAGGTGACGATGGTGTTGTTAGCCAACAGAGCCGTTCCTCTCTGGCGGAAGTTGAACGAGATTGCATCGTGTGAGCGGCAGAAGTCTCCCAGATGCGCGTTGTAGCCGCTTGGCTGTCCCGTCATCGGAGCCGACAGACGCAGGCAATTGGCCACGACGGTATTGTTGGTGAAGATCGCCGGATTCTCGTTCGGCCCCCATTTGAATGGCTGGCCAAGGTTGCCAATGCCCGTAGAGTTGGTCACGGTCATCGAACACTTTCCAGTGTCGACGTGGCCCAGATCAAGCCCGTCCTGCGTGTTGTAGTTGAAGGCCGAGTGATCGATGTTGGCGGTCAGACAGATTCCCGGAGGGGTGCCGACTCCATCGCCGTATCCCCCGTTGATGTCGTCATAGCACGTGTTTGCGTTGGTACCGGGATAGATCTGGTTGCATCCACTCCACTCGATGGTGGAGTAGTTGAAGTTCCAGACTCCGTTGACGCTGGGGGTTGCGCGACCATCGTCGAAGTCCCATCCAGCCATTCCGTTGTAGGCGATATCGACCCTGAGCGCCGTGACTACGCCGCCGATAGGTCCCTTGATTCCGCGGTCGGTGTGCCCATGGATCGACAAGTCCTGAAGCAGCAAGTCGTGAGTATTAACATCGGTACTGATACCATCCGAGTCATAGTCGTCCGTACCCGGCTGGCACGCCTTCGGCACCGCCGGATAGCCATGCACGATGCATTTCGCGTGGCTGGTAATCTCCAGACATTGCACGTCTACATACTGCGCTCCGCCCAGATTAAGTGTCTCCCACACCCCAAACCCGCCAAAGATCTGGGTGAGTTTGGACTTGTCTACCGCATTGCCAACGCTGCAACTTGCATAGTTCTGCCCCAGAATGCGGGTGTGATGGGCAGGAGTTCCCGAGGGAATTACAGGATTAGAACAGCCTCCACTGCCGCCGCTGCCGCCAACGCACCAGGTGTAGCCTCCTCCGGCTGTAGCAGCCTTGTCGAAGCCGACGCGGCAGTCGTGGGTGTAACCATTCTCTGCATTCGGAACGCATCCACGGATGATGACCGTGTCGCCTCCCGCGATGACCCATGCGACCTTGCCGTAGCTCCAGTCATCCCAGAGATAGCGATAGTCGTTGAAGGCGCAGTGCTGGTTGATTCCTTTGCCACGGTAGGGTGCGTCTGTCTTGCCATCGCACTGGCCTGTGGGAGCCTTTGCCGAGTATCTGGTTCCTCCGTCGTGGCGGACGTACCACGTCTCGCCACCAGCGGAGAAAGAGAAGAGCGTCAACAAAAGCGACCACAGAATCAGGCGACTTGGTTTCATGGTTCGATCCTCGCTGGGTGGACCGAACCGTGTGGAACCTATAGCGGATTATTGCTCGTAGGCTCCGATCGACGGCGGATTAGCCCGCTGTGCGCCAGTATAGTCGAGCGGAACGGTTGAGAGATAGGTTCCCGCACCAATTACCGGGCTGCCCGAACTGGGGGTGAAGTTGAAGTTGTCCAACTCCGTCTCTACAAAGTTCCCAGCCTGTCCCGTTGGCTCGTTGACCAGCAAAGGATCGGCGCAAATATCTCCGGTGTAACCAGTCGGACAGTTGAAGCTGGAAGCTCTCATTCCGGACCAGAGGTTATTGGTCCACGTCACTGTGCCGATAGGCTCCTGGAAGTAAAGACCTCCGATTCCTCCTGCCTGACCGCCAATGCTGTAGGTCAGCGGGTTGTCGTATCCCAGCGTCAGATTATTCTGGAAAGTCAGCACACTGTTCGAGCAACTGGTATCCCAGCAGGCTGTATCGAAGGAAGTAGACTCGTAACCAACAACCGTGTTGTTTGCAATGAGCGCTGTACCGCCTTGTCGGAAGTTGAACGAGACGTTATCTCCGCTACGGCACCAGTGTTGTAGATGCTGGTTGTAGTAGCTGGACGTGCCTGCGATGGGTTGAGACAATCTAGCGCAATTTGCTAACGCCAGATTATCTGTAAAGACTGCGGGACTCTCGTTCGGCCCCCACTTGAAGGTCGCTCCCATGTTGCCGACTGCGGTGGAGTTGGTGATCTTCACAGAGCAGGTTCCTGTGTCGATATGCCCCAGATCGAGTCCGTCCTGTGTGTTGTAGTTGAAGGCGGAGTGATCGATGTTTGCGCTGAGGCACATTCCAGGAGGCGTTCCGACTCCATCGCCATACGCTCCGTCGATATCGTCATAGCATGTGTCTGCATTCGTGCTCGGATAGATTTGGTTGCAGCCATTCCATTCGATCGTGGAGTAGTTGAAGTTCCAGACCGAACCGGGAAGACTTGGCGTGCCATAGCCTCCCGGCGCTGAACCCGAACCATCGTCGAAGTCCCATCCAGCCATTCCGTTGTAGGCGACATCGACCCTGAGCGCCGTGACCACGCCGCCGATAGCTCCCTTGATTCCGCGATCCGTGTGTCCATGAACCGAGAGATCCTGAAGCAGCAGGTCGTGGGTATTGACATCGGTGCCAATACCATCTGAGTCGTAGTCGTCCGTACCCGGCTGGCACGCCTTCGGAACTGCCGGATAGCCATGCACGATGCATTGTGCGTGGCTGGTGACCTCCAGACATTGCACGTCTACATACTGCGCTCCGCCCAGATTGAGCGTGTCCCACACTCCAAACCCGCCAAAGATCTGGGTGAGTTTGGACTTGTCCACCGCATTGTTAACGCTGCAGTTCGCATAATTCTGACCGAGTATACGAGTGTGCTGGCTAGCGGTTCCCGAGGGAATTACAGGATTGGAACAGCCTCCACTCCCGTTGCTGCCGCCAACGCACCAGGTGTAGCCGCCGCCGTTGCTGGATGCCTGATCGAATCCGACGCGGCAATCGGTAGTGTAGTTGTTCTCGGCATTCGGAACGCAGCCACGAATAATGACCGTGTCGCCGCCTGCGATGACCCACGCGACCTTGTTGTAGCTCCAGTCGTCCCAGAGATAACGATAGTCGTTGAAGGCGCAGTGCTGATTGACTCCCGTGCCGGGATAGGCTACGTCGGCCTGTCCATCGCACTGTCCACTGGTCAGGTTGGCCGAGTAGCGCGTTCCGCCGTCAGGGCGAATGTACCACGTCGTTCCCGGGCCAGTACTCTGTACAGCCTGGGCTACGGTGATTGAGGTTGCAACCGACTGAGTCTGCGCTGGGCTGCTATTGTCGGCTACGGTTGCAGTAAAGCTCGATGTTCCGCTGGCTGTCGGCGTTCCGGAGATGACGCCGGTGGTCGCCGCCAGATTCAATCCGGCAGGCAGAGATCCCGAGGTAACGCTCCAGGTATAAGCCGGAGTTCCGCCGGTTGCGGCCAAGGTCTGCGCATAGGCCACGCCCGAGGTTCCCAAGGTCAGCGAAGAGTTTGTAATCACCAGCGCGCTCGGCGTCACCACCAGAGTCAGCGTGGCCGACTGGCTCAACGCAGAAGGCTTGCAGCTATCGGTCACCGTCACGCCAAGCGGGTAACTTCCGGTCGCAGTTGGAGTGCCGGAGATCACGCCGGTAGAGGCGATGCTCAGCCCGGCAGGCAGACTGCCGGAACTGACCGACCACAAGTACGGTGCCGTACCTCCTGTCGCGCTTAGAGACGCGCCGTACGTCGTCTTCGCCGTCGCGCTCGGCAACGCGCTTGTGGCGATAGTCAACGGCGGAGCAGCAATCGAGAGACTCAACGTGGAGGTTGCCGTCTGCTTCGGGCTACCCTGATCCGTCACAGTAACGCCCAGAGTAAACGTCCCGCTAGCCGTTGGAGTCCCGGAGAGGACGCCAGCGGTCGACAGACTCAATCCCGCAGGAAAAGCTCCCGAGGTAACGCTCCAAGCGTAAGCCGGAGTTCCGCCGGTCGCGGCCAACGTCTGCGCATAAGCCACGCCCGAGGTTCCCGAGGTTAGCGATGAGCTTGTGATCGCCAGTGCTGGAACAGCAGCAGCAATCGAAAGACTCAACGTGGAGGTTGCCGTCTGCTTCGGGCTACCCTGATCCGTCACAGTAACGCCCAGAGTAAACGTCCCGTTGGCCCACGTCATGCCGGAGAGGACGCCAGTGGTCGACAGCTTTATCCCGTCAGGCAAAATTCCCGAGGTCAGAGTCCAGGTATAAGCCGGAGTTCCGCCGGTCGCAGACAACGTCTGCGAATAGGCTGTCCCGGAGATTCCGGAAACCAGCGTCGCGGTCGTAATGCTCAGCGGCTTCGGTGCCAGCGCGATAGAGGTCGACAGCGTTGCCGTCTGCACGGTCTTGCCGCTGTCTTTCACCGTCACGTCCAGCGCAAAGGTTCCATTTACCGTCGGAGTTCCGCTAATGACTCCGGTCGAGGAGGTCAGGCTTAAGCCCGCAGGCAAGCTGCCGGAGGTTATCGACCATCTATAGGGCTGCGTGCCGCCGGTGGCCGACAGAGTCTGCGAGTAGAAATCGCTGTTGATTCCTGAGGCCAGAGTGGTGGTCTTTATGGCCAGCTTCTGCGGTGCAATCACAATCGAAGTCGTCACCGAAGCAGTCTTGGCCGGCTTTTCGCTATCCGTGACCTTAACGCTAAACGAAAAGGTTCCGCTGGTCGTTGGCGTACCGGAGATCACGCCCGTGCTGGCCGACAGGCTCAGCCCCGCAGGCAAGCTGCCTGAGTTGATCGTCCAGTTGTAGCTCGGCGTCCCTCCCGTTGCGGAAAGGCTTGCGCTATATGAGGTTCCAACCACTCCAGAGGGAAACGAGGAGGTCGTAATGGTCATGGAGGAATTCTTGCCGTTGGATACCAAAGGAGAGGCAATTGTCACAGGCACAGCCGACGAGGACTCGCCCGTCTGGCCGTTCTGTACCTGCACCTGCGCCGTACCGGCTGCGGCCAGCGCCGTCGCTGGTACAGTGACCGAGAGGTTGCTGGCATCGACCACCGTGGTCGATAGGGCGCTGCCGTTCCAGAGAGTCACCGTCTGGTTGGTAAAGTTCGCGCCAACCACGCTAACGGTTGTATCGCTCGCGCCTGCCGTCAGGGATTGCGGCAGAATCTGGCTGATGCTTGGCGATACCAACTGCTGAACGACAGACGTGCCGCAGCCCAGATAGAAGAAGCAGAGGGAAATGAAGAGGAGAGAAGAAACTGTCTTGATGCACGCCGAAATCGCTTTAATACTGCCCATGTACTCACCTGATGACCCTGATCAAAGCTCCGCTGCTCCAGCAATTCCGAGGCACTGTTCAAGGAAAAATATATGTTTTACAGACTTTCAAGATTCACACTACAGAGAAATTTCGGTTACCACAGTCACCCAAAAGCATCGAGACTCTGCCACTTTACGGTTATCCACCGTCAGAGTTTTGCACATAAGTCGGAGAGCTTCCAAGCCACAGAAATCCACCCAGCCGATCGATCGTCATCCAACCTCAACGGCGACAAATACATGCCATTGCAGTGCGCAAAACTTTGCACAATAAAGAGAAATGAGAGAAACAAGGAAAGTGACCCAAATCACATTCCCCTCACGGCGAGCCTGCAATCTGCTACGAGAATCCCCGCCGCCCGACTCGGCTTCGACTCCCCGAAGTCGAGTCTATTTCGTTGTCTGCGTCGTCGATTTTCCGCATAGCGTAACCGAAAAAAGCTCCAAACTGATTACTTAAGTAACGTTGCCTGTCTCCCTGAATTATACGGGCAAGTGGCGTTATCTGGCTGAAGGTGCCGAAGAGGTCGTTCGCCAGCGGCATCTTCCGGATGAGACGAATCGGCAACTGACAGATTCGACAGAGTTGAGCGAAAGGAGCGCTTGTTTGCCTGAGAGTAAAAACGGATCGACTCTGCTTGTTTTTCATTCAAACTCTATCTATATCTTTCAGGCATTCCGCCGCGCTTTCCTGCTAGCGAGCTAGGCCGTATCGACATATAGCTCTTTTGTGATTGCAGTTGTGCTTGCTGTTTGTCATTCCGCAGCCTTTTGTTTGTCATTCCGCAGCGCAGCGGAGGAATCTGCTTTTTATTCGCACCACGAAAATCTATCCCCTTGGGGGGAAATACTATAAAGACAACGGCAAAGACAACCGCAACGGCAAAAGCAGATTCCTCCGCTACGCTGCGGAATGACAGAGAATCCGGGCTGCATGAATTCGAGAAATGCTCTGATGCGGCCTTAAAGCCCGCAAAATCCAGCTTTTTTGTTGAAAACCGGGAAAAACCGAAGAAAACGGCAAAATAACTGTGGAAACCTGCTAAAAACCATTGACAAAGCAATCCGAAAGGCCGAAGGTGAATTGCGGTACGT
>JARLFY010000026.1 GCA_031296325.1 Acidobacteriaceae bacterium
AGGCAGACGCGCGGGTGCTCGCGGCGGAGTTCGCGCAGGCGGGCGAGCAGGTAATCCGCTGCGGCGTTGTAGCTCCAGTCGTCGCAGGTGTTGTCGATGACGGCGTGGAAGCCGAGGCTCTCTGCGTAGCGACGCGCGGCTTCAGCCATTTCGTCGCTATCGACCAGCTTGCAGACGCGCGCGTTTGGGGCGTTTTCGCTTGTGGGGTAGAGTGTCGCGCTGCGAACGAAATGCGGGGATTCTTCGCTGCGCTCAGAATGACAAGACGTTGCGGCATTACAGTATTGATACAAAGACTCTAACTGCTCTGGCTTGGGAGTCTCGGGCAGATCGGGGGAGGCGAAGAATCGCTGCACCGAGGCGGGAAACTGCTCCATCAATCCATAGCGCGCAAGGGTCTCGCGACAGTCGGCGACGGTGCTGGAATCGGCGAGGGTTGGGCCGGAGCCGAGCGCGTCCAGATGCTGCGGAGGCACATCCGAAACAAGCAGCGAGAGGCGCTGCGCACGGCCTGCGGCGAGGGCGAGACGTCCTCCCTTGACGGCGGAGAAGTGCTTGCGCAGGCAGTTCATCTCCACGATCGACGCGCCGCTGTGGATCAGCGCGCGGTGGAAGGCGATGGCGTCGTTGAGCGAGATTGCGGGATCCAGCGGCAGTTCCATCATCGCCGAGGCTCCGCCGCTAATGAGGAAGAAGCAAAGGATTTCGTCTGCGCAGGCTTCGTTGAGCGAGTGCAGCATGGCAAGCGCGGCACGCGCGGCGGCGAACGACGCCTCGTTCGGAACAGGATGTCCACCGCAGAAATACTGCATTGTCGCTGGCAGATTTGTTGGGCGTTCCGGGGCGATCAGGACTCCCTGCAACTCGCAGGAGGGAGCAAGCGGAAGACGCGCCAGAAGCGATTGCAGCATCGCCGCGGAGGCCTTGCCCACGGCCACGATGCGCACTTGGCGGAGGCGGTCGAGAGTGATCGACGCGCAGCCCTCCACCAACAGATGCGATCCCTCGGCATCCGTAACAACGCGCAGCTTGCGCTCGAAGGCTTGCTCGATGCTGCACTCGGCCAGCGCGTGGTCGAAGAGAGTGCGCGCGATTTTTTGCAGATCACTATCGCTCATGGGGCTAGAGGGAAGAAAAGTCAGCGGGGGATGCTCAGAGTGCGGTTCCAACGAACGAGATGGAAGAGGTATTCAACCAGAAAGTGGGTTTGGACGGTAGTGTCTTTCGTTGACGGCTGGGCGGATGCGTCGTCCTCGCTGTCGTCTGACTGGGTTGCTGGCTGATTCAAGGAAAAGTAGATCAGGAAGGGTTTGCCGACGATGGCGGCGCGAGGAACAAAGCCCCAGTAGCGGCTGTCCTCGCTGTCGTTGCGATTGTCGCCCAGAACGAAGTAGCTGTCGGCGGGGACGGTGAGTTCGCCGTGCGAGACCAGAGTGTGCATCTGAATCCACCAGCGTGAGTCGACGTCGGGATCGGTGCGTTCGAGACGCGGAAACTCGTCGCGATAGCTGTCGGCGGACGAGGAACGGTAGATTGCATACGGTTCGATCAGAGCGCGGTCGTTGAGGTAGACGCGGCCCGAGCGCAGGCGGAGGCGATCTCCCGGCAGGCCGATGACGCGCTTGACCAAATCCTTTGCCGGATCGACCGGGTAGTGGAAGACGATGATGTCGCCGCGATGGATCTCACTGGCCGAGGCGAGAGCGGGAAAGAGGCCGGGGGTGACCTGCTTGTTGACCAGCAGAAAGTCGCCGATCTGTAGGGTGGATTCCATCGAGGCCGAGGGAATGCGGAAGGGCTGCGCGCTGAAGGTGAGGATGAAGAGCGCGACGACCATAATATAGAGCAGCGACTGAAGGGTCTGAAGCAGGCTGGGAGTGGGAACGCTGAGGCCGACAGCGGAGGTGCTGGGAAGATCGGCGGAGGTGGCGGCTGGAGCTGCGAGGTGGCTCATCGCGCATCCTTTGTCTGCTGGGCGGGATCTCCGGACGGATTGCTCTGCTGCTTATTTGTCTGATCGCTGGCAAAGAGGCTGGCGAGGGCCAGACGCGCGGCCTCCTGCTGAGCCTGCTTCTTGGTGGTTCCTTCGGCGCTGGACAGAGTGAGCGGGTTGCCGTCGTCGCCGGTGACACAGACCTCGATGCGAAAGCGCTTCTGATGGTCAGGGCCGAACTGGTCGGCGAGGACGTACTGGGGCTGGGCGTGGCCGGTGGCTTGCAGTCGCTCCTGCAAGGCGGACTTGTAGTCGCCGACCGCTCCAGAGAAGGTCTCGGCAGAGTTGAGAACGTCGAGAAGGCTGGCCTCAGCGGGTTCGATGATCTGGCGATGGATGAAGTCGTGCGCGGGAGCGAGGCCACCGTCGAGGTAGAGAGCGGCGATGACGGCTTCGACCGCGTTGGCCAGCAGTGCGGGCTTGCGTTGACCGCCGCTGTGCGCCTCGCCGCGACCGAGGCGAAGCATGGAGCCGAGTTGGATGCGCTGAGCCACCTGCGCAAGGTTTCGACTGCTGACCAGCGAGGCGCGCAGACGCGTCAGATCGCCCTCGCGCAGATTGGGAAGGCGGAGATAGAGTGCCTCGGCGACGACCATTCCAAGCACCGCATCGCCGACAAACTCAAGCCGCTCGTTGTCGGAGCCGGGGTCGCGCGAGCCGTCGGGATTGCTCTCGTAGGCCAACGAGCTGTGGGTCAGAGCGAGAGTGAGCAGGCTACGATCCTTGAACGTGTAGCCGAAGAACGACTCGCCGAACGGGTTGGAAGACTCTGGCTTGGCAGGCGCAGAGACGTTGACGCAGGGCTGCGCGGGCTGCTGGCGCGGCGTCTTGCGGGTGCGTTCGGAGATGTTCTGGCGCGACTTCAATGCTGCCCCCGAGATGGCGGTTCCAAGGCGGTGCTTCTCAACTATCTAGTTTACCGGAGTTGCCGCCGCGTACACTAACTACGTTCCCGAGAGGAGCGTAGGAGTTTTTCTAATGGCGTTTGTTTCTGGTCGAATCGCGGTGTGGCTTGGCTTGCTGGGACTTGCCATTCCGGCGGGGGCGGTGGTGGTGCGCGGGGTGGTTACGGACGGGCTGGGGCGTCCGGTGGTCGGCGCGCGGGTGCAGTTGATTCAGGGGCCAAAGGCTATTGCCATCGGCGTGGCTGGAGTGGACGGTTCGTACGAGATTCGCTCGACCGAGGCGGGAAGGTTTGTATTGCTGAGTTCGGCGGCGACGTTTTATCCCGGAATTGGGCAGGGATTCTACGGCGGATCGACCGACGTGGTGACGCAGGACGTGGTGCTGGAGGCGCGATCGCTGCACGAGCAGGTTACACAGACGGCGACCGGAGTGGTTACGCCGCTGGAGCAGACCGGCGCAGCGGTGCGGTTGCTGGAGGCCGACGAACTGGCGACGGCGCTGGATCTGACCGAGGCTCTGCGGCGGACATCCGGCGTGGTGGTTGCGCAGACCGGGCAGGCGGGAGGCGTCACTTCCCTGCTGGTGCGCGGCGGCGGCACGGGCGCGAATGAGATTCTGCTCGACGGGATTGCAGCGGAGGATGTGGGCGGAGGACTCGAGTTGGGAAGGCTCTCGGCGAACGAGTTGGCGGGGGGCGAGCTTTATCGCGGGGCAAACTCTGCGCTGTACGGAAGCGATGCGGGCGCGGCGGCGATGCGGCTGGAGACGACGCGCGGCAGTGCGACGCAACCGACGTTGGACTATTTAGGCGAGGCGGGAAAATTCCACAGCGTTCGCAACCAGATCTCGCTGAGCGGAACGCGACGGAGGGCGGACTACCTCGCGGACTTCTCGCGCCTCGATACCTCGAACGCGTTGCCGCGAGACGAGTTCCACATGGCGACGGCGGTGGCGAATCTGGGCTACGCAATTACGGCCAACACGCTGACGCGGTTTACGATTCGCAACGCGGACGCGGCGGCGGGAACGCCGGGAGCGCATGACTTCTACGGAATCTCGGCAGACGGCAAGCAGAGCGATCAGGAGATCTACTCGGGACTAACGCTGGAGAATCGGCTGGAGAGCAGTTGGCACAACCTGCTGCGCTACGGGATCGCGCGCAAGCGGGAGCAGGAGAGGCAGTTCAGCAATGTGGGCGCGGCGATTGTGGAGCAGGGAAAGTCTGGCGCGGAGACCGATTACTTTGGCAATGCAATGACGATTCGCGGGGCGAATGGGAGTTCGGCGACCGGGCGCGCGTCCTTCCTGCTGCCGACGGTGGACAAGGACTCCAATCGCGATGAGCTGAGCTACCAATCAGACTACAGCTATGCGCCCTATCTGACGGGGCTGTTCGGCTTTCGCTATGCGGACGAGCGCGGGGGCTTTGAGAGCGCGGTCTCCAACGTCAGCGAGGAGCGGAGAAACTTCGACTACACGATGCAGGTGCAGGGTGCGATCAAGAGCCGCGTCTACTACTCGGCGGGCGGGGGGATCGAGAAAAACCATCTATACGGGGTGACCGGCGCACCGCGAATCGGACTCTCCTACGACGCGGTACGTCCCGGTGTGCGCTGGTTTCGCGGAACACTGTTGCGCGCGAACGTTGCGACTGGGGTGGCAGAACCTCCGCTGGGCGAGAGTCTCTACACCGAGCTGCGCGCAGCGGGAGATGCGGCGGAGATCGCCAAGGTTGCGGCGGTCCCGGCTGGGCCGCAGCGCTCGCGCAGCTACGATCTGGGCGTGGAGCAGCAGATTCGCGGGGAGAAGCTGCGCCTACAGATCGACTACTTCCACAACTCGTTCAGCCATCAGGTGGAACGGGTCGGCGTGGGCGAGATGGAGCAGCTCTTCGGCTACGCGCCGAGCGTTGCGGCCAACGCCTACGCGCCTTACAGCAACTCGCTGGCCTACGGCGCACAGGGGGTTGAGACGCAGATTCTTTACCGGCCAACCGACAACCTTGTGCTGCGCGGGGGCTATACCTATCTCGACGCCGTAGTGCGACAGTCGGCGGCGAGCGCGGCCTTTAGCAGCGGGGTCGCCAGCGGCAATCCAAACCTGCCGGGAGTGGCGATTGGGGCGGAGGGCCCGCTGGTTGGAGCAAGACCGTTTCAGCGGCCACCGCACTCGGGATTCTTTGCCGTGCAGTACACCGGCGCGCGGCTGGGAGCGGCATTTACCGGAGCGTTGGCCAGCCGGTCGGACGACTCGACCTTTCTCGACGGGCGCGACGCAAATCTGGGCAATACGCTGCTGTTGCCCAATCGCAATCTCGACGCGGGCTACGCCAGACTGAATGCAAACCTGACCTACGCGTACCGCTCGCGAGTGACGGTCTTTACCGAGTTGGATAACCTGCTGGGGCAGCAGAGGATCGGGACGATCGGCTACCCAGGACTGCCGTTTACGGTGCGCGCCGGAATGAAGGTGCGGATCGGCGGGGATTGAGCGAAGGATTAGCTGATTTTTGAGCTGAGATTATTTTTCAGGCAACGTGCTGGGAGCATCGGAGTCTAATGTAGCTATGAAAACGCGACTGATTCCTTTCGCTCTGTTGTTTGCGTCTGCCTTGGCTGTTGCAAACGCTCAGGTAGAAGAGTCTGTGCCTACGCAGGTGCTGGTCAACGTTGAGAGCGCTGGCCCGCTCGATGCCTCGGCTCTGACGGTCGAGGTTAATGGCCAGAAGGAACCGCTGAAGGCATGGGCTCCGGTGCTTCCCTCGAACGCGCAGGTGGCGTTGCTGATCGATCAGGGTCTGCGCTCCAGCGTGGGGAGTGAGTTGCAGACTCTGCGCGACTTCGTGCGCGAGATGACGCCGGGAGTCGAGGTGATGGTCGGCTACATGCAGTACGGGTACGTCGATGTAGCGCAGGATTTCACAGACGATCACCAAAAAGCCGCCTCCAGTCTGCACCTGCCGGTGGCACAGCCCGGGATGAGCGCGAGTCCTTATATGTGCCTCTCGGACTACATCAGCAAGTGGACGGGGCCGGGCGCAGAGGGAAAGGCCTCGTCTGCGTCGCACAAGGCGCGATTTGTCCTGATGATTAGCAGTGGCGTCGATCCGTACAACGGCAGTACCAGTCCGATGAATCAGGGCAGTCCATACGTTGACGCCGCGATTGTAGATGCGCAGCGGGCGGGCGTCGCCATCTACTCGATCTACTTTGGGGGTGCAGGATTGCCCGGCGTATGGGCCAACTCCAGCGGACAGGACTATCTGAACCAGATCACGCAAGCGACGGGCGGCGTCAACTACTGGCAAGGACTGGGAGACCCAGTCTCCCTTACTCCGTTTCTGCGCCGCTTCCGCGAGGCGATCACGCATAGCTATATTGCAGGCTTTGACGCTCCGGGGAGCAGGGATCACGCACACGAGTTGGTCGCGGTGAAGTTCAGCGTAGTGAAGACGAAGGCGAAGGGCAAGTCAGGATTTCCCAGCGGAAAGATCAGCCTTCACGCCCCCGAAAAGGTTCATCCCGGCAATATGGAGTAGTGCATTTTGGGCAATGGGGTAGTCCATCGTGGCGCGAGCGAAATGCGGGGATTCTTCGCTACGCTCAGAATGACAATTCATGGTCTGGGCTGAATGACTGTTCATTTCTGGGCTACAGAAATCTGAGAAATGCTGCTATCGCGGCGCGATGACATCTTCCCTTGTCGTTAGGAGGAACTCTGTAGCCTCCAGCAGGGAGTGAAAACGCTGGTCGGCTAGCTGACGCGCGGCCTCGACTCCGGGCTTCTGGCGGGTGGGATCGCCCTCGATGAAGATCGTTCGCATGCCAAGGCGCTGGCCGAACTCGATGTCGGAGAGCGAGTCGCCGATCATGACGCTGGAGGCGGCGGCGATGTCGGGGAAGTCTGCGCGGGCCTGCTCGAAGAGGCCGGGGAGGGGTTTGCGGCAGGAGCACTCGCTCTTGCTGTGCGGACAGACGTAGAAGGCGTCGATGTGCGCGCCCTGCGCTTGCAGATCGCTCTGAAAGGCGGTGTGGATCGAGCGCACGTCGTCAAGCGAGTAGAGCCCCTGCGAGACTCCGCGCTGGTTGGTCACAACGACCACGCGAATGCCTGCGCGGTTGAGTTGGGCGATGGCCTGCGGTACACCGGGCAGGGCCTCAAACTCGCTCCAGCGAGTAACATAGTGGC
Source organism: Acidobacteriaceae bacterium (assembly GCA_031296325.1). Classification (GTDB taxonomy): domain Bacteria; phylum Acidobacteriota; class Terriglobia; order Terriglobales; family Acidobacteriaceae; genus Edaphobacter. The sequence continues at coordinate 7,088 of JARLFY010000026.1, forward strand.
CCTCGGGCATCTTGCGATTAAGAACGCCGTCGCGATCCAAAAAAACGGTTCGTAGAAAGCTGTTTGCAGTGTCGGACACATCGCTATAATAGCAATAGTGGTGACGATGCTTGTGGCGCGGGTCTTGAATGTTTGAGAGTCCAGTTCGGAAGGCGAGGGAGCGATGTTCAGTAGTCTCGATGCTACAAACGTCTTTGGCAGAGCCATAGCGGAGCACCTGTTGGTAGTGCGTCAGGTGGAGTCGCAGCAGGCTGGGTTGGA
>JARLFY010000004.1 GCA_031296325.1 Acidobacteriaceae bacterium
CCACTACGGGAACTGTCTAATTATGCAAGCGTAACGACAAAAGCAGATCCCTACGGGATGACAAACAAAAAAGGCTACGGGATGACAAACAAAATAAGGTGTTGCGGAATGATAATGCGTTCTTGATCTATAGAAAATCCCGAAACTCTCTACGCCGGGTCTGGATCGCTGGGACGTCGTCGCAGCGAGCGCCAGGAGTAGGCGAGCCGCGTCATGATGCCGTAGATCAGGTAGGTATAGGCCAGAATCATCAGCATCCACTCTGACTTCCACGCAATGGCTGCGCCGGTTGCCGCAATCAGGATGAATCCACGCGCCGGATGACGGTCGCCGGAACTGACCGTCTTTGCGCTCCAGAAGCGCCAGTTGCTGACCATTAGGTAGCTGGTCAGAAGCAGCAGGGAGAGCCATCCCAGCGAGGTCCACGGGTTGGCGATCGGGACCCCGTGGCGGAAGTGGACGAGCGCTGCAATGACGCCCGCTCCCGCAGGAATCGGCATTCCGACGAAGTACTTGCGCCCCGGTTTGCCGGGATTGCGCGGCTGCGGATCGATGCTGATGTTGAAGCGCGCCAGGCGGCTGGCTCCGCAGATGAGAAACAGGAAGCAGACGAAGACTCCGGCGTGAACCACGTTCTCGCGCAGGTCGAGATGCAGGCCGAGAGGCAGCATGCGGAAGCCCCAGATGTAGGCCAGCAGGCTGGGAGCAACGCCGAAGGTGATGACGTCGGCCAGCGAGTCCAGCTCGCGGCCAAAGTCGCTGGCCGTGTTGGTGACGCGCGCTACCAACCCGTCCAGTCCGTCGCACAGAACCGCGATGCCGATAGCCAATGCGGCATGGTCGAAGAAGACTGGCTCTGCCACCGAGCCTTGTACGCTCTGCGTGATGGCGAAGTAGCCCGCAGCGATATTGGCGGCCGTAAACAGCGACGGCAGGACGTACATGCCGCGACTCGGCTGACGCTTCGGCTTCTCGTCCAGCACACTCATCTCGCTTAGGTTCAACTGTTCGTCGGCCATTAGTTCGCCACCTCGTTGGTGGGAATGACGGCCAGAATGCTTGATCCGCCATGTACATGGCTTCCCAGTTTGACCTTCAAATCGGCCTCAGCGGGCATCAGAACATCGACCCGCGAGCCGAATTTGATCAGCCCGACGTGCTGGCCGCGCTCCACGTGGTCGCCCACCTTCACGGTGCAGACGATGCGCCGCGCCAGAAGTCCTGCAATCTGCTTGTAGCTGACCTCGTAGCCGCCCGCGTCGATCACAACCAGCGTCTGCTCGTTGGCCACTGCGGAGTTCGGATTCATGGCGTTCAGAAACTCTCCCTCGCGGTACTCGACCGCCCGCACCGTTCCGGCTACGGGAGCGCGGTTGACATGCACATTGAAGACGCTGAGAAAGATGCTGATGCGCAGACGGCTTCCTGCCGCTGTCTCGATCCACTCGGCCTGCGTGACCACGCCGTCGCCGGGGGAGACGATCTCACCCGGCCCGGTGGGAATAATACGCGTCGGGTCGCGGAAGAACCACAGAAAGAACAGCGCCAGAATAATCGGCAACAGGGTCAACGACACCATGTGAGTCAGCAGCCACAGAAGCGTGGCGACGATGCCCAGCCCCAACGCATAGAAGTATCCATCACGAACCATATTGCCTCAGTATATAGCTTTGGCTTGCAGCGTCAGTGGCCCATGGTGAATTAGACGGGCAAGCCGGAGGGCTCACAGCGCGAACACGCCACGCCCGCAGAGTAAGAATTGCCCCTCTGCGTGCGTGGCGCGCTCTCCAAGACTCCAGACCGCTCAGACGGTAAGAATCTCTTTTTCCTTGGCTTTGAAGAGATCTTCGATGCGTTTGATCTCCCCGTCGGTCAGAACCTGAATCTCTTCGTTGGCGCGCTTTTCGTCGTCAGCGGAGATCAGTTTGTCCTTGGCGGCTTTCTTCACCAGTTCATTGCCGTCGCGCCGGATGTTGCGAATCCCGGTCTTGTGATCCTCCAGTATTCCGGCCAGATGCTTGACGGCATCCTTGCGTCGATCTTCCGTCATTGGCGGAATCGGCACACGGATTACCTTGCCGTCGTGCATGGGATTGAAGCCGAGGTTGCTGGTGCGGATAGCCTTCTCGATGGCGGGGACCTGAGAGATCTCCCACGGCGTGACGAGGATGAGCTGCGCCTCGGGGGTGGAGATCTGCGCGATCTGCGCGATGGGCGTATCCGTGCCGTAGTAGTCGACCTTTACCTGGTCGAGCATGTGAACGCTTGCGCGCCCGGTGCGTGTGGAGAGAAGGTTTGCGCGGAAGTCTTCAACCGTCTTCTCCATGCGGTCCTTGAGCTGTGCATGAACATCTTTCAACACCGGAATCGTTGCCATTATGGATGCCATAGTCTTGCCTATCCTCCCAATAATCCAAACTCGAAGTTCGTACGTTCAGTGTGCGACTTCGACTTGGCTATTCTACAGAGGTTGAGGGTAATTGAGTGGAGAGTTTTGTCGATGAGCCGCCTCAGTGTCGATACGGTGTGTTTTCGGCAATGGTGTAGACCGTCGTGGAGTGAGCAAAAGCAGATTCCTCCGCTTCGCTACGGAATGACAAACAAAAAAGAGGCTATGGAATGACAAACAAAGAGGTCTATAGCAATCCCTGAAATGTTCTAGGTGGCCTGTCCGTAGGTGGCTTTGGGGCCGTGCTTGCGGAAGTAATGGCGGTCGAGCAGAGCCTGCGTGACCACGTTCACGTCCGGCTTGAGCGTCAGCGTCCGGTAGGCCATGCGAGCGATTGCCTCCAGAACTACGGCGTTGTGCGCAGCGTCGGCTGCGTCCTTGCCCCAGACGAAGGGAGCGTGTCCGGCGACCAGACAGGCCGGCACGGCTAGCGGGTCAATCGCGGCGCGGGCTGGGCCGTCCGATCCGGCGGGCTTGGCGGCAAAGTGGCGCGCAATGGCGACTCCGGTCTCGTGAACGTAGCGTCCTGCGATGGCCTCGTCGCTCAGCGGAGCGGTGCAGGGAACCGGCCCGTAGAAGTAGTCGGCGTGGGTGGTTCCCAGCGCGGGAATGGCGAGTCCAGCCTGCGCAAAGCTGGAGGCAAACTCCGAGTGGGTATGTACCACCGCGCCAATCGTGGGGAACTCGCGATAGAGCAGGGTGTGCGTGTCCAGATCGGACGAAGGCTTCAGCGAACCCTCGACGACCTTGCCGTCGAGGTCGGTGACCACCATGTGCTCTGGCCGCAGATCGTCGTAGTCCACGCCCGAGGGCTTGATGACAACCAGTCCTTCGGCGCGATCCACGCCCGAGGCGTTGCCGAAGGTGTAGAGGACAAGGCCACGCTTTACCAGTTCAAGGTTGGCGTCGAGGACAGCGATGCGAAGATCTTTTAGCAGCATACGTAACAGAATAGTACGAATGCAGGGCGAATGGGAATGTTGACCAGAGCGTCGGCCATCCGGTTGTGCGACGACACTTAGGACGATTGGGTCATGCGCTGAGTTTTCTCCGCGCCTGCGACCTACTGGCAATTCGCGCACCACTTCGCTGGCCAAGTTGCAGCGACCGGAGTTGACCTTGCGATCAACAAACTTTTCCAGTTCGGGCGCAATTTTTTGAGAGTATTACGAAAAGTCGTTGAAGAACAGCAGATTCCCTGCGGGAATGACAAACAGAAGGACAGGCAACGGCAAGGGCGAACGACAGAGATTCTGGCTTCGCCAGAATGACGATGTGTGGGATTGTGCGTCTGTGAGAATGACGACGTGTGGGGTGGATGAGTGCGGTCGAGCTTTGCTCGATGCCCCTCCGGCAAGAAAACATTGGCATAGCATTCCCATCCATTTCCGCAAAAAACGCGGAAATGGATGGGGCACCCTGACAGTATTTTGTTGCCGAGTATATGGCGACGATAAAGCCGTCGCGAAGATGGGGCACCCGGATTTGTGGCCGTTCAAGCTGGATCAGGGGGTAACGTTGAAGGTTAGGGCGGTCTTGCTGGCGTCTACCGTTACGTGGTCTCCGTGGTGGATGGTGCCGTCTAGGATCTTGATGGCGAGCGGGTCCTGCACTAGCCGCTGGATGGCGCGCTTCAGGGGGCGTGCTCCGTAGGCGCGGTCGTAGCCGGCTTTAAAGATGAACTTGCGCGCGGCGGGTGTGAGTTCGAGGGTGATCTTGCGGTCGGCGAGCAGGGCGGTCAGCTCGGCCAGACGCAGGTCGATGATGTGGGTCAGCTGCTCTTCGCCCAGCGGGTGGAAGACAACCACGTCGTCGATGCGGTTGAGGAACTCCGGGCGGAAGTGTTCGCGCAGTGCGGCCATGACGCGCGCTGTGGCCTCTGCGAAGCCCTCCTCGCCCTCGGCCCAGGCGGTGGTAAGCTGTGATGCGCCGAGGTTCGAGGTCATAATCAGCACGGTGTTTTTGAAGTCCACGGTGCGGCCCTTGGAGTCGGTCAGGCGACCGTCGTCGAGAACCTGTAGCAGCACGTTGAAGACGTCGGTGTGCGCCTTCTCGATCTCGTCGAAGAGCACAACCGCATAAGGCCGACGACGCACAGCTTCGGTGAGCTGGCCTCCTTCGTCGTAGCCGACGTAGCCGGGAGGCGCTCCGATGAGGCGGGCGACGGCGTGCTTCTCCATGTACTCGGACATGTCGATGCGGACCATGGCGGCCTCGTCGTCGAAGAGGAATTCGGCCAGAGCGCGGGCGGTCTCCGTCTTGCCGACGCCGGTGGGGCCGAGGAAGATGAAGCTGCCGATGGGGCGCTTGGGATCGCTCAAGCCGGCGCGGCTGCGGCGAATCGCGTTGGCGACGACGGTGAGCGCGGCGTCCTGTCCAATGACGCGCTGGCGCAGACGATCCTCCATATGGACGAGCTTCTGCATCTCGCCTTCGAGCATCTTGGCGACGGGAATTCCGGTCCAGCGCGAGACGACGGCGGCGACGTCCTCCTCGTCAACCTCTTCCTTGAGCATGCGGTTGGTTGGCTTTGCGCCCGTCGCGTCGGTGACTTCGGTGAGCTTGCGCAGCTCCGCCTCGGCGTTGGGAATCTCGCCGTACTGTAGCTCGGCGGCGCGTTGCAGATTGCCTTTGCGGGTCTGCTCTTCAGCTTCAAAGCGCAGAGCTTCGAGATGCGTCTTCAACTCGGCGATGCGACCGATGGCTCCGCGCTCGGTCTGCCAGCGAGCGCGTAGAGCCTTGGCCTTCTCGCGCACCTCGGCTAACTCTTTTTGCACAATCTCGCTGCGCTCGCGCGATGCCTCGTCCTTCTCGCGCTTGAGCGCGGCTTGCTCGATCTCCAGCGATGTGGCGCGGCGTTCCAGATCATCGATCTCCACCGGAACGGAGCCGATCTGGATGGCCAGCGCGGCGGCGGCTTCGTCAACCAGATCGATGGCCTTATCCGGCAGAAAGCGGTCGGAGATGTAACGGTGCGAGAGCGTGGCCGCAGCGACGATGGCCGAGTCCTTGATGCGTACCTTGTGGTGCGACTCGTAGCGTTCGCGCAGGCCGCGCAGAATAGCGATGGTGTCTTCGACGTTGGGTTCGCCGACGTAGACGATCTGGAAGCGACGCTCCAGCGCGGCATCCTTTTCGATGTACTTGCGATACTCGTTCAGCGTGGTCGCTCCGATGGCGCGCAGTCCTCCGCGAGCCAGTGCGGGCTTCAGCATGTTGCTGGCGTCCATCGCACCTTCGGCTGCGCCTGCGCCGACCAGCGTGTGCAACTCGTCGATGAAGAGGATGATCTCGCCGTTGCTGTCTTCGATCTCCTTCAGCAGAGCCTTGAGGCGGTCTTCAAACTCGCCACGAAACTTGGCTCCGGCGATCATGCTGGCCAGATCCAGCGCGACGACGCGCTTGTCCTTGAGAATCTCCGGCACGTCGCCCTGAATGATGCGGCGGGCGAGGCCTTCGACGATGGCCGTCTTGCCCACGCCGGGTTCGCCGATGAGGACGGGATTATTCTTCGTCCGTCGCGCCAACACCTGCACCACGCGGCGAATCTCCTCGTCGCGACCGATGACAGGATCAAGCTTGCCCTTGCGCGCCAGATCGGTGAGATCCTTGCCGTACTTCTCCAGCGACTGGAACTTCCCCTCGGGATTCTGGTCGGTGACGCGCTGCGATCCGCGCACGGCGGAGAGCGCTTTCAGCACGGCGTCGTGGGTCGCGCCCATGGCGGCCAGAGCGTCGCGCGTCGAGTCTGGCTGGCCGCCGATCTTTGGGGCCTCGGTCATCGCCAACAGCAGATGCTCGGTGGAGATGTACTCGTCCTTGAAGCTCTCGGCCTCCTTCGCGGCGCGGTCGAGAATCTTCTGCAACGACGCGGCCATGGCGGGCTGCGCATTGGAGCCGGAGACTTTAGGCAGCTTGGAGATGGCGGCGTTCACCCCGGCCAGCAGCTCCTGCACACGCACTCCCGCGCCTTCGAGCACCGGCAGCACGACGCCCTCGCGATCTTCCAGCAACGCGGCCAGCAGATGCATCGGCAGAACTTCCGGGTTGCCGTTCTCGGCGGCCATGGATGCGGCGGCCTGTACGGCCTCCTGCGACTTGACGGTCAGCTTTTCCCATTTGAATGCCATAATCATCCTTTGATGCAGATTGTTCGGCGCACGGACTCACTCCGCGCCCACTAACCTGCTCGACAGCTTTCGCAGATCAGTATAGGACACAGCGAGGCAACTCATTTTGCCAAATACGCAGGAAATATGGACAGCGATTTCAGAGCCAAATGGAAATGGATCAAGACCTAGTGCGGGCGGTCGGCCATGATGTCGTTGAAGGTTTTGAAGAAGCTGTGCTCATTGCCCTTGGCGGTGGCGGTGCGCAGCGGGAGGACGCGCTCGACGCAGATCTCTTCGGCGTTGGGGTTGGCGGTGAGTAGCTGCATGACCTCGGCGATGAAGGCTTCGAGCGGCATGGCGCGCGGGTCGTCTGGCTTCGAGCCCATCAGCTCGGTGGCGACCCAGGGCGGCACCAGCTCGGAGACGCGGACGGCGGTGTCTTTGAGCTGGTAGCGCAGCGACATCGTGTAGGAGTGGATTGCAGCCTTCGTGGCGCAGTAGGTGGGCGTGAAGGCCATCGGGATATAGGCGAGGCCAGAGGTAACGTTGAAGATCGTCGCCGAGGGCTGCTGGAGCAGGTGCGGCAGAAGTGCGGCGGTCATGCGGATGGGGCCGAGAATATTTGTCATAACCGTCGCCTCGGCTGTGGCGGTCTCGCCCTTCAGGATGTCCTCCGAGCGCATGATGCCCGCGTTGTTGAATAGGACGTTGAGCTTGGGGTAATCGCGAGTAAGTTGGGCGGCGACTGCGGCAATGCTGGCTGGGTCTTCGACGTCGAGAACCACAGACTTGATGCCGGGGTTGGCGGCGGTGACGGCATCGAGTGCGGATTGGCGGCGGCTGGCGATGATGACTTGGTTGCCGCGCTGGTGGAGCTGCTCGGCGAGCGCGCGGCCGATGCCGGTGGCTCCGCCCGTCATGAGAATTGTGTTTCCGGTGAGATTCATTGGGACTCCTGAGTTAGAAGTATGTAGAAGAAATAGGTCGGGCCTTCAGCCCTCGGTCTTTGTGCTGGACGTAACCCTAGGCCTTTGGCCTAGGCTGGTATAGAACGGGCCTTTGGCCCTTGCCAGACAATGACAAGAGCAAGAGCAAGAGCAAGAGCAACGACAACAGCAACGACAACAGCAACAGCAACGGCTAGTGGTGCGAGCGGTATTCATCCCACCCATCGCGATGTTGCTGCGATGGATGGGGCACCCGGCACCCGGCAGATTTGCTCGGAATAACTAACAAATTCTTAGATGCATGTTATGGCTTATCCGCTTCAAGGGGCTTGCGGGCGAAGTAGTAGAGGCTGAAGGCGAGCAGCGCGAACATGACGACGCTGACCCAGTCGTGGTGCAGCGGGTTGGCGTCGGTGAAGCGGAAGAGTTGCCAGTGGCCTCCGTGCTGCTCGGAAAGGCCTTCGAGCAGGCGCGCGCAGACGCCAAGCAAGCCGACGATTCCTCCGGCGGCGATCAGGCCTGAGGCGAAGAGGCTTCCCGGCGAGATCTCGCTCTCGGTGTCCAGCGTGGGGGTGACGCTGCCGGGAATCGGCTCGCCGGTGGCGGGGTCGATGGCGTCGGGGTTGGCGGCGACGTTGGCGCGGGCGCGTTGACGGACGAGGGCGCGATCGACCATCCAGCGCATCACTCCGCCGACGAAGATTGCCAGCGTGGTTGCGATGGAGAGATACGCTCCGACGGCGAAGGTGAGCGAGCGAATGCCGAGCAGTTCGACGACGATCACCAGCGCCACGCCGAGCAGAACCAGCGTCCAGGGCAGTTTGCGCGAGAGGATGCCGTTGATGACGGTGGCCATCAAGCGACCCTGCGGCGCGGCGGCCTTCTCGCTGCCGATGCCCTGAATCCACTGCACCTCGATCTGTCCGGTCGCGGGATTATAGAGGTACTTGCCGTCGTCGAGCGAGGAGGAGCCGATGGCGTTGAGCAGGATGAGTTGGCGCGTTCCGGTGAGTTGCTGTTTGGCATGGCTCTCGGAGTTGTGCGCAGAGAGCGAGATGGAGTCGCGCGAGAAGTTGCCCTTGTTCTGCACTCCGTCGGGAAGGTGAGCGAGCGAGAGAGCGATGGGCTTTGGAATGCGCTGGAACTGTTCGAGGCCGCGATTCATCGCGTTCAGTGTGGCTCCGATGGAGAAGATGCAGACGATGACGCCGATCATCAGTGCGAGCTGCTGCTTCCACGGGGTTGCTCCGATCAGGTAGCCGGTCTTGAGATCCTGACTGGTGTCGCCCGCGTTCGAGGCTGCGATGCAGACCACTCCGCCGATGGTGATGGCCAGTGCGCCAAAGGCGGGAGCGGTCCAGCCCTTGACGAGGAAGATCGCGCTGGTGGCCATCAGCGTCGCAATCGTCATTCCCGAAACGGGCGAGGCGGACGAGCCGACGATGCCGACGATGCGCGCCGAGACGGTGACGAAGAGGAAGCCGAAGACGACGATCAGCAGCGCCGCAGAGGCATTCGCCAGCGGGCCGACGTAGGCTCCGGGGATGGGTTTGAACTGGAGAAAGAGGAAGATACAGACGATCAGCAACGCGCTGCCGCCGTAGACGACGATGGGGGGCAGATCGTGTTCCGTGCGCGCGGGGCGTGCCGCTGCGAGCTTTGCGCCGCCCTTTTTGAGTCCCTGCGTCAGTGCGCCGAAGATGGTGGGCAAGGTGCGAATCAGGGTGATGAGTCCAGCCGCAGCGACGGCTCCGGCGCCCATTGGACGGACGTAGGTGCGCCAGAGATCGGACGGCGACATGTCGCGAACCAGCACGGTTCCGGGGTAGAGCGGGGTGGAGAGATGCGAGCCGAAGAAGTAGATGGCGGGCATCAGGACGAGCCAGGAGAAGACGCCTCCGGCCAGCATGACGGCGGCCACGCGCGCTCCGATGATGTAGCCCACGCCGAGATACTCCGCCGTGCAGTTGGAGCGGACGGAGGCGCCTTTGAGCAGGTGTTGCGGGCCGAGGTCGGGATCGTACTTCGGCGTATCCGGCCAGAGGGCGAAGAGATCGCCGTTCTGGAAGAGGGTGTAGAGTCCGCCGAGACCGAGGCCAAAGAAGACGCGGGAGGCAAAGCTGCCGCCACGTTCGCCCGCCATCAGAACATCGGCGCAGGCGGTTCCTTCGGGATAGATCAGCGCGCCGTGCTCCTCGACGATGAGCTGGCGGCGTAGCGGAATCATGAAGAGAACGCCGAGCCATCCGCCGAAGAGCGCGAGGGCGAAGATGCGCGTCGACTCCAGATCGAAGCCGAGAAAGATCAGCGCGGGCAGGGTGAAGATGACTCCCGAGGCGATCGACTGGCCTGCGTTGCCGGTGGTCTGGACGATGTTGTTTTCGAGGATGCTGGCGCGACCGAAGGCGCGCAGAATCGAGATGGAGAGGACCGAAATCGGTATACTGGCCGCAACCGTAAGTCCAGCGCGCAGGCCGACGTAGACCGTCACTGCGCCAAAGAGAACGCCGAAGATGGCTCCCAGCAGAAGCGCGCGAACCGTCAGTTCCGGGCGCGACTCGGTTGCTGGAACGAAGGGCTTGAAGATAGGTTTTGAAGGCGTCGATACGGCCACTTGGATGTTGTCTCCCGTGTTAAAAGGCTTCGATGGGAGTGTAACAGTCTTGGCGTTTTGATGATCTAAATGAGACAAGACGACCACGGATCAACGCGGATAAGCACGGATTAAAGCATTTTAGGTAATGGTGTAGACCGTGTTACAACGAGAAAAAGCAGATTCCTCCGCTCCGCTGCGGAATGACAAACATGTTGGGTTATAGCAATTCCTAAAAGGCGCTATAAAGACAGAACTGTTTTGTTTTATCCGTGAAGATCCGTGTTGATCCGTGGTTGTTTTTGTTCTTTGAGCTATTTTTGAAGCGGCCATTTCCGGCTTACGACGGAATTGTTTCCATCTGGAATTACTGTCGTGGCGACGACGTTGTGGCGGATTCAGCCGGAAAAGATCTATAATTCGAGCATCGGCGCGGCCTAAGCGGCCTGGAGCGCCGTGTGAGCGAGGTGCATCTTCAGCAACAGACTGAATGAGAGTACGCTCCAGATTTCTCCCGGCGCGCCGCCAGGTGGCAACGCCGGATGGGGTGATGTTCGCGCGAGAATGCTCCGTCCGCAAGGATTATCCGGTCGCTTGACCGCCGCGTTTCGTTCTGTTCTGGATGATCTGGTAACAACGGCTTTTCCCTCCGATTGCCGAGTCTGCAAGCTTCCTCTTCTACGTTCTACATTTCTGCCTGTCTGCGATCATTGTCGCTCCTCCGTCGCCCCGCAAAATATGACCATGTGCCGCATCTGCGGCGAAGCGCTCGATATTGACATGGAGAGCGCGCGTCTGGCGGGTTCAATGCTTGGCGAAGGACTGCTCTGCGATGAATGCCGCAACGATCCGCCGAAGTTTGAACGCGCTGTCTCTAGTGCGGTCTATCAGGACGAGTTGCGCGAGATGATTCACCTGCTGAAGTACGAACGGCTGGGCGGCGTTGCCGATGCGCTGGGCGATCTGCTTGCCGCATCCATTCTGAGCTTGCAGGACGAGGCGGCGCGGGAGTTGATCGTTGTTGCGGTTCCGCTGTTTCCGGCCAGGCAGCGACAGCGTGGGTATAACCAGTCCGCTCTGCTGGCTACAGCGGCGATCTCTCGGCTGCGGGAAAGCGCTCCCGCGTGGAGACTGCGCCCGCAGCACTCGCTGCTGGAGCGATGCCGCGATACAGCCAGCCAGTTTGAACTCTCTGCGCACCGGCGCAAACGAAATCTGCAAGGCGCGTTCCGGGCGAATGCGGAGGCAATTACGCCGGGCTGCGAGGTACTGCTGATTGACGACATTTTCACCACTGGAGCGACCGCTCGCGAGTGCGCGCGTGTGTTGCGTCGGGCGGGAGTTGGCAAGGTTTGGGTGGCGACGCTGGCCCGCGCACAGACTCCGCAGGTCGCGCTGTGGGAGGAGTCTCGCCGCAACGCTGTGCAGGGATTTACATAGCGGCAACAGGGTTGGAGCAATCTGGAAGAGAAGCATTACGGCACGAGCAAGCTGAGTAGAGCAAGACGGAAGCGTATTAGAAACTTCAACGTTCAAGAACATAACGCAGTGGATTCGGCAGCGAATCGGAAGCGGAGGGTTTGAGCGATGCAAGCGTCTCCTACATCGTCGAAGGTGCGGAAGCAACGGGTGAGCGGAAGCCGCCATGCGGGTCGCGGGAGTGGACACAGCTCTCCGCGGATAACTACAGAACTGGACGTGCGGATTGGAGTCTTTCGCCAGCCCGCGATGCAGACTCCGGTGCTGGTTCTGAATGCGTCGTATGAGCCAATCAATATCTGCGGAGCGCGGCGGGCGCTGGTGTTGGTCCTGAAGGGAATCGCGCGCACCGAAGAGGAGCAGGGTACGGTGCTGCATGCGGCGCGGGAGGATGTGGCGATGCCGAGCGTCATCCGCCTGCTGGAGTATCGCCGGATTCCGCACCAGACGCGCGCCCTCTCGCGCAAGAATATACTTCTGCGCGACCGCAACTCGTGCCAGTATTGCGGCATTATTCTGACCGCGAGCGAACTGACTCTGGATCATGTGATTCCTCGCTCGCGCGGCGGTCTTTCGACGTGGGAGAACCTGGTTGCGTGCTGTCACGACTGCAATCGGCGCAAGGGAAATCAGTTGTTGCACGAGCTGACTGACATGAAGCTGATGCGCGAACCGCGCCCCTTCAGCCTGCATACATCGCGCCACATCATGCGTATGATCGGCTCGGCGGATCCAAACTGGAGACGTTATCTCTACTTCGATTCCGAGCCGGAGTTGCAGTTTGTCGCATGATGCATCAATATTGATTTCAATTCAGCGAGACGCAATCCATTCACGCAACGCGCACCGTTTCTTATGGAAGGAGCCTCTATCTCCGCTATACTCAAGACTCCCATGCAGCCAGCCCAGACCAGACAGTTCGAGCGCGCGGCACTGAAAAACTATTTACTGGATCAGGCCTACGACGAGATGTTCGCCGGGCCAGAGGATCTGCATCCGCACTATCAGTCGCTGCTGGAGCACTTCGCCTCGTTGCCTGAAGACGAGTTGCGTCGTCGCAAGCAGGCCGCCGACCTCAGCTTTCTGAATCAGGGAATCACCTTCACCGTCTACGGACGCGAGGAGGGAACGGAGCAGATCTTTCCCTACGATCCGATTCCGCGCATCATTACTGCGGCGGAGTGGGCGACCGTGGAGCGTGGCCTGACGCAGCGCATTACCGCGCTGAACCTCTTTCTCAAGGACATCTACAACGAGGGCCGCATCCTGAAGGAAGGCATCGTGCCGCGCGAGATTGTTTACAGTTGTAAACACTTTCGCCGCCAGATGGTCGGCCTGCAAGTGCCGCGCAACGTCTACGTCGCGGTCTGCGGAACCGATCTGATCCGCATGCAGAATGGCGAGTTCGTCGTGCTGGAAGACAACCTCCGCGTTCCGTCCGGGGTGAGCTACATGCTTACCAATCGACGCGTGATGAAGCGCATCTTTCCTCAACTCTTTCGCATGTATAACCCGCGTCCGATCGAGCAGTACACGCAGCTTCTTCTGAGCACGCTGCGCTCGCTCGCTCCCGAGGGTCGACCCGATCCGAACATCGTGCTGCTCTCGCCCGGGGTCTTCAACTCGGCCTACTTTGAACACGCCTTTCTGGCGCGACAGATGGGCATTGAACTGGTCGAGGGACGCGATCTGGCCACGCACGACAACGTCATCTACATGCGTACTACCAGCGGTCTGCGCCGCGTCGACGTCATCTATCGCCGCGTGGATGACGACTTCATCGACCCGATGGCCTTCCGCAAGGATTCGATTCTCGGCGTTGCGGGACTCTTCAACGCCTATCGCGCGGGCAACGTGACGCTGGCCAACGCCTTCGGTACCGGCGTGGCTGACGACAAGGCTCTGTATGCCTATGTGCCCAGCATTATCAAGTACTACCTCAGCGAAGAGCCGATCCTACAGAACGTGAAGACCTATCTGTTGACCGAGCCGAAGTCGAGGCAACATGTCTTGCAGAATCTGGACAAGCTGGTGGTCAAGGCGGTGGGAGAGAGCGGCGGCTATGGCATGTTGATTGGGCCGCAATCGACCAAGGCCCAGCGCGAGGAGTTTGCGCAGAAGATTCAGGCTGACCCGCGCAACTACATCGCGCAGCCGACGATCTCGTTCTCCCGCGCGCCGTGCCTGATCGGCGACGAACTGGAGCCGCGCCACGTCGATCTGCGGCCCTACATTCTCTACGGCGACAAGGTCAACATCGTCCCCGGAGGCCTCACTCGCGTCGCGCTGAAGCAAGGCTCGCTGGTGGTCAACTCCTCGCAGGGTGGTGGCAGTAAAGACACCTGGGTGCTGAATCAATAACGCAAACCTTTTGCCGAAGGGAGACAAATGCTTTCACGTGTCGCCGACAGTCTCTACTGGATGAGTCGCTATGTTGAGCGCGCCGAGCATACTACGCGTCTGCTCGACGTGAACCTGAACCTGATGCTCGACGAGAGCGCGACCAGCGCCGATCATCGCTGGCTGCGCATGTTGCACGCGCTGGGCAAGCCGAAGTCCGCCGAGTGGACGGGCGATCCCTATGCGCTGACCCAGTCGCTCATCTTCGACAAGGGAAACAAGGCGTCGATCCTCTCCTACATCATCAGCGCACGGGAGAACTCGCGCCACGTTCGCGAGCAGATCTCCACCGAGCAGTGGCATCTGCTCAATAGCCTCTATCTGAAGGTCACGCGACCGGAGCTGCCCGGCGGATCGTACGCCGAGTCCGTGATGGCCGGCTCCGAGCAGCCAACCGAATTTCTTCAGCAGGTGATGGAGGGAGTCCACCAGTTTCAGGGGGTCAGCGACTCGACCATGAGCCACGGCGAGGGCTGGCAGTTCATTCAGGTGGGCCGCTACATCGAGCGCGCCTCGGCCACAGCGCTACTGCTGGAGGCCTATCACGAGGATCTTTGGAGCCTGAACGAACACGTCGCCGAGGGAACCGAGTATCTGGAATGGATGGGCTTGCTGCGCTCAGCGACGGCGTTCGAGGCCTATTGCAAGGTCTACACCGCCGACCTCACGCCGGATCGCATCTTCGAGTTTCTCCTGTTGGACGAGGAGTTTCCCCACTCGCTGCGCTTCTCCATCGACAGCCTGCAACGCGCCCTGGAGGCCATCGACAACGAGAGCGGAAAGAGTCGCGCCGAGCCGCTGCGTCGTCTTGCGGGACGCCTACAGGCCACGCTCAGCTACTCCAGCGTCGAGGAGATCGTCTCTGGCGATGTGATCGCCTATCTGCGCGGCATCCAGATCGAGTGTTACGCCATCCATGAGGCCATCTACAACCTCTACATCGACTATAGCGTTCAGGCTGCATTGGCTGGATAAAACATTGGCTGGATAATAATTCGTTCGTTGCAATTCACGCGTGACTTAGGAGGAGCATGTACTATTCGATCCGCCATCTGACCAAGTTTCTCTACTCGAACCCGGTGAGCGAGAGCATGATGGAGACGCGCATGCATCCGCGTTCGGATCAGAACCAGCGCTGCCTGAGCTTCCTTCTCTCGGTCAATCCGCGCTGCCGCGTCTTCAGCTATCGCGACCACCTTGCCAATCAGGTGCATCACTTCGACATTCCCGGACAGCACAGCCAGTTGGTCATCGTGGCCGAGTCGCTGGTCGAGGTGCAGCCCGCCGCGCCGATTCCTGCCGCGCTCGCGCCCGAGGCGTGGAACGAGTTGGATGAGATGGTCGAGTTGGGCGACTACTGGGAGATGCTGTTGCCCAGCGAGTTCACCATGCCCACGCCCTCGCTCGATGCGCTGGCGGAGGAATTCGACGTGCGCCGCCGTGACGATCCGCTCAGCGTTCTGCACCAACTGAATGCGCAGATCTACAACCACTTCGAGTATGTGCCGAAGTCGACCAAGGCGGACTCGCCCATCGACCTCGCGCTGCTGACCCACGCGGGCGTCTGTCAGGACTTCGCGCACATCATGATTACGCTGGTTCGCAGCAAGCTGCGCATCCCCTGCCGCTACGTCAGCGGATACCTCTTCCACGGACAGAGCGACCACGATCGCTCGTCGACCTCGGCGACGCACGCATGGGTCGAGGCGCTGGTGCCGGAGATTGGCTGGGTTGGTTTCGACCCCACCAACAATCTGGTCGCGGGGGATCGCCATATTCGCACCGCCATTGGTCGCGACTACTCCGACGTGCCGCCGACTCACGGCATCTTCCGTGGCCGCGCCGACAGCGAACTTTCGGTCGCCGTGCGTGTCACTCCCAGCGAAGGCACGCCTTCGCTCGATCAGGAACTGCCCGTGCCGGAGGAGTGGTCGATGCTGGTGGAAAAGGCTCAGGCCCTGCCCGACCTGCCCCCTCCGCCGACGCGCCAACAACAGATGGCCCAGCAACAACAGCAGTAGATTAGAGCATTTTCTGAATTGCGATAGACCAATTTTTTGTCATTCCGCAGCGCAGCGAAGGAATCTGCTTTTGCCGTTGCGGTTGTCTTTGCTGTTGCCGTTGTCTTTATAGCATTTTCCCCAAGGGGATAGATTTCCGTGGTGCGGGCGAAAAGCAGATTCCTTCGCTGCGCTGCGGAATGACAAATAAATTTGCTGCGGAATGGCAAACAAAAACAGGCAAGGACAACTGCAATTACAAAAGATCTATATGTCGATACAGCCTAGCAGTACGTATCAACCATTCGGATACCATCAGCGCATCTCCGTACCACACATTTACCGGCACATCCAATGTGCCGCATCATAGATTCAGTTTTTTGAAGATGCGCTCGGGGATGTGGCGAACGACTAGCATGATGATGCGCCAGATTGCGGGAACATAAAGAATGTCGACGCGCTTGTCGATGCCCTTGGCGATGGCTGCGGCGACCTTGTTGACGTCGGCGAACTTCTCCGCGCCCTTCATTCCGGCGGTCATCGAGGTCTGTACCGGGCCGGGCTTGATCGTCATCACGGTGACGCCCTCGCGATCCACGCGGTTGCGCAGTCCGGCGAGGAAGGCCGTCAATCCAGCCTTCGACGAGCCGTAGAGGTAGTTCGACTTACGGCCACGGTCTCCCGCGACCGAGGAGATAACGGCAAGCACGCCTGCATGACGCTGCACGCAGTAGTTCGCCAGCCAGGTAAGCAGCGAGACCGGAGCCATGAAGTTGGTATAGATGATCTGCGCGGCCTGCTCGAAGTCCTGCTCGGCCTTCGCCTGATCGCCCAGAACGCCCAGAGCAACGTAAGCAATGTCCATGCCGGTGAGCGAGTTGACGGCGTGGGCCAGCAGCTCGGGATGGATGTTCGTGTCGTCGAGATCGGCGACGGCGGTTCCAACGTAGGAGGCTCCGCGCAGTTTGAGGTCGGCGGCGACGGCGGCGAGTTTATTCGCGTTGCGCGCAACTAGAAATAGCTGCGCTCCCTCGGCGGCCCAGATGCGGCAGGTCGCCTCGGCGATGCCGGAGGTTGCGCCCAGAACAAGAATCTTCTTCGCGGTATTTCCATTGGAATTGATAGCAATCTCTGCTGCTTGTGTGGCCTGTGTGCTCATAGGGTCGAATCGTCTCCGGTAACGCGCTTCCAGAAGCTGGAGTTCAACAGGGGATCGCGGAACCGTGCGAAGTCCTGCCACTGCGGGTAGAAGGCCTGATACTGTTCGGGCGTCATGGCCGCGTCCTTGGCGGAGTAGAGCCGCCCGCCGAACTCGCGGGTCATGTCGCCGAGGCGTTCGAGCAGCGGGAAGGTCAGGCCCGGCTTGATGGGGAAGTCCAGCGCCAACATGATTCCCGGTTGCGGGAAGCTCATCATGCCCAGCGAGGGTACGTCGCCAAAGGCCTTGAGGACGGCGAGGAAGCTGGCCAGTCCAGACTTGGCGATCTCGCGCAGAATGGCGATGGTTCCTTCCTTGGCGTGTTCCCACGGAATGGCGTACTGGAACTGGGTCAGCCCGCGCTTGCCGTAGCCGCGATTCCAGTGCAGCACCGCGTCCAGAGGATAGAAGAAGGGCTCGTAGTCCTGCACCGTTCTGACATGCTGCTTCATCTGCTTGTGGAAGAAGACGGAGTTAAACATGCTGACGGTGGTGTGGTTCAGCGCAAAGCCGGGAAAGTCGAAAGGAACGCTGAGTTTGGGTTCGGGGGTGCGAGTCAGTTCGCCGGGAACCTTGGAGTGCTCGCCCAACATGAAGACGCCGCGGGCGAAGTTCTTGCCGGTGGAGGCGCAATCGACCCAACTGACGGTGTACTCCACGTCCTGATAGCGATGCTTCAGGTCGAGAAACTCGTCGATGCCGTGGAACTGAATCCCCTCGTAGTCGATCTTGCGCGAGACGATGGGACGCAGTCTCAACTGAACCCAGGTGATGACGCCGGTCAGTCCCATTCCGCCGATCGTTGCGGCGAACCACTCGGCATTCTGGGTGGGCGAGCAGATGCGGCGGCTGCCGTCGGAGCGCACCAACTCGAAACAGGGAACATGATTGCCGAAGGAACCCGCTGCATCGTGATTCTTGCCGTGAACGTCGTTGGCGATGGCTCCGCCGAGGGTGACGTACTTGGTGCCGGGAGTGACGGGAAGAAAGAATCCGCGCGGCACGGCGAAGTCCAGCACCTGAGCCAGCGAGATTCCCGCCTCGGCGGTCAGAACGCCGGTCTCGGGATTGAAGTCGAGCAGGCGGCTCATGCCCGTGGTCGGCATCAGGGTTCCGCCGTCGAGCAGGCAGACATCACCGTAGCTGCGGCCCAGGCCGACTGGCAACGCGCCGTTCTTTACCCCTGCGACAACGCCGGGGAAGTCGCTCTGCCAGTTCAGCGGGATAAGGTTCGCGTTGTACTTGGGATACCGGCCCCAGGATTCGAACAGTGGTGGCGCGGCATTGGTTGTTTGCGGATCAACGACTGACTCAGACATAGCAATAGGATACAACCTACGTCTGTTGAATCGACGAGATTGTGATGCGCGAAGAAGAAAATGGAGTCAAAAAAAGACACGACCCGAGGGCCGTGTCTTTTTTATAGGATAACGAGAAACTAGGCTGCGGCGTTCTCGCGAGCTGCTTTGGCTGCCTCGCGGGCGGCTTTGGCGGTGGCGACGAGGCTGGTGAAGCCTGCGGCGTCGTTGGCTGCGATGTCGGCCAGAATCTTGCGATCCAGCGCGTTGCCGGCTAGCTTCAGACCGTTGATGAAGGTCGAGTAGCTGATGTTGTTGGCGTGGCAGGCCGCATTGATGCGGACGATCCACAGAGCGCGATACTGCCGCTTCTTCTGCTTGCGCCCGGTATAGGCAAACATTAGACCGCGCTCGACGGCCTCCTGCGCTGCCTGATAGAGCTTGGACTTGGTGAGGAAGTAGCCACTCGCGCGCTTGAGAATCTTCTTGCGGCGGTCGCTGCGCTTTGTACTCCGTTTTACACGGGGCATCTTGGTTCTCCTTTTGCGTACATCGGGTAAGCGGCTGGAGGAAAGGGTTCCTCTTCACGCGCTATGCAACTTCAAGTCTCGGTGGAACCGCTTGCGCGCTTCCAGGGGCCGTAACGCATTGCAAGGCCCTTTGCTTTCGGATTACGTCACCGTTTCTGGCACTGTAATTCTGAGCGGCTCGACTTGAAAAACTCTGGATCTCCCGGCCTGAAACTCAGGCGTAGGGAAGCATCCGTGCGATCTTCGGGGTATCCGCCTTGGAGATCAGGGCCGAGCCGCCGAGGTGGCGCTTGGTCTTGGTGGCCTTCGAGGTAAGGATGTGGCGCATCTTCGTCTGGCCGCGCTTGAACTTGCCCGACGCGGTCTTCGAGAAGCGCTTTGCTGCGCCCGAATGTGTCTTCAACTTTGGCATGGTGTTTCCTTGGACTTTCTGTGCAACCCTCTGAGTGTATCTGATTCTGAGCCGGAATGGTAGAGCGGCGCCGTCTGTGCGGCGGAAAGAGGATTTGCCGCGCATTACTGGCATGGGCCGAACTCCGACTTTTGCACTGAAAGATGGCCTTTGGGCGGGAGATTGTTCGACGGGCGGCATGCTATAATCAGAGGGTAAACAAAAGGCAAACTTTCGCCGAAAATGCTGATCTGGCGCGCCTTTTGTGAATTCCTCGGGCTGACTTCCGGCCCCGATTCAAGTCCCTGAATTTTGCGGCAGTCGAACCGCCGCATGGAGTGTTAATGGCATCGACCGTAACCAGTCCTGAGCAAGAGATAACCAATCCTGAGTCTGAACTGCTCGCTCTCAATCAAGAGGCACGACCCGCAACTGCGCCTGCCGAAGTTGAGGGCGGAAACTACTCCGCCGAGAACATCACTGTGCTTGAGGGACTGGCCGCCGTGCGTCTGCGCCCCGCCATGTACATCGGCTCGACCGGCGAGATGGGGCTGCATCACTTGGTCTACGAGGTGGTCGACAACTCGGTCGATGAGGCTCTGGGCGGGCACGCCACGCGTATCGATGTGACGATTCACGTCGACAATTCCATCACGGTGGTCGACGATGGGCGCGGCATTCCGGTCGACGACAAGATTATCAATGGCGAGAGCATGCCTGCGGTGCAGGTTGTCTTGACGATGCTGCACGCGGGCGGAAAGTTCGATGCCTCGAACTACAAGGTATCCGGCGGATTGCACGGCGTCGGAGTCAGCTGCGTCAATGCGCTCTCGCAGGAGTTCGACGTCGAGATCTGGCGCGACGGCTACGCGTGGGAGCAGGACTACAGCAAGGGCGCGCCAATCAGCAAGCTACGCCGCATGGCTCCGTCCAAGCGCAAGGGGACCAAGGTTCACTTTCTGCCGGACAAGTCGATCTTCTCGGTTACGGAGTACAACTACGACACGCTGGCCCAGCGCCTGCGCGAACTGGCCTTCCTCAACAAGGGGCTTGAGATTACCCTGACCGACGAGCGTACCACCGATTCCAAGACCGGCGAGAGCAAGCAGCAGGTCTTCAAGTATGCGGGCGGAATCGCTGAGTTCATCAAGCATCTGAACCGGGGCAAACAGGTGTTGCACGAGAAGCCGATCTACATGGAGGCCGAGCGCGACAATGTCGCCATGGAGATCGCGTTGCAGTACAACGACGCCTACTCGGAGACGGTTTTCACCTTTGCCAACAACATCAATACGGTGGACGGCGGAACGCATCTCTCCGGCTTTAAGACCGCGCTGACGCGCACGATCAACGCCGTCGGTCAATCGCTGGGACTCTTCAAGGATGTGAAGGATAATCTCTCCGGCGACGATGTTCGCGAAGGATTGGTGGTCGTCATCTCGGTGAAGCTCTCGCAGCCACAGTTCGAGGGCCAGACCAAGGGTAAGCTGAACTCCGACATCGCCGGTACGGTGCAGGCCTTCGTCAACGAGCGGCTGGGCGCGTATCTGGAGCAGAATCCGCAGGTTGCAAAGAGAATTATCAACAAGGCGATCGATGCCGCCCGCGCAAGAGAGGCCGCGCGCAAGGCTCGCGATCTTACTCGGC
Organism: Acidobacteriaceae bacterium; assembly: GCA_031296325.1. Lineage (GTDB taxonomy): Bacteria > Acidobacteriota > Terriglobia > Terriglobales > Acidobacteriaceae > Edaphobacter. The sequence goes on from JARLFY010000004.1 coordinate 21,045, forward strand.
GCAAGGGCGCGCTGGATGGCGGCGGACTTCCTGGCAAGCTGGCCGATTGCAGCGAACGCCAGCCGGATCGCTGCGAGATCTATCTGGTTGAGGGAGAGTCGGCAGGAGGAACCGCCAAGCAGGGACGCGATCGTCGCTTTCAGGCGATTCTGCCCCTGCGCGGAAAGATTCTCAACGTGGAAAAGGCTCGCTACGACAAGATGCTGGGCCACGAAGAAATTCGCAATATGATTACTGCGTATGGATGCGGCATTGGCAAGGAGGACTTCGACGCCAGCAAGCTACGCTACGGCAAGATCATTCTGATGACCGATGCCGACGTCGACGGATCGCACATCCGCACGCTGCTGTTGACCTTCTTCTTCCGCCACATGACGGAGTTGATCAAGCGCGGACATGTGTACATTGCGCAGCCGCCGCTGTTCAAGATCAAGAAGGGCCGCTTCGAGCAGTACATCAAGGACGAGCGCGAGTATGTGCAGGTGATGGTGAAGCGCGCCAGCGATGGAATGTTGCTGCGCCATGGCGCGGAGGGAACGCGCATCGAGGGCGAGGAGTTGACCAAGTTCATCAGCCAGCTCAGCGACTATCTCGGTTTCTTCGACAAGGTGGAGAAGCGGCTGCGCAATCAGCCCGTAACCGAGGCCTTCGCGCAGATCTTTGCGCAGGAGGGCAAGGACTCGGCGCGGCGCGTGGACTTTGAGACGCCAGGCAAGTTGGAGGAGATGCGGCGCAGGCTGTTGGAACTCATCAAACCCTTCCACTTCCGCGAGGTCAGCGAGGTGCTCTTCGACGAGGAGAAGCAGCTTTACTCGGTCAGCTACACCGACTCGCAGGGAGCCGTGCGCAAGATCGACTGGGCGCTGGCGTCCATGGTCGAGAGCCGCCAGTTGCTGGCCAAACAGGCGCATATGAAAGACCAGCTCCAGCCGCCCTTCTTCATCGAATACGTCGCTAAGGCCGCCAAGGCTGAGGTCGAGATCGAAGAGGAGTCCGAGGAGGGTGCCGAAGACGCCGCCAGCGAGAGCATCGACGGGGTGGCCGAGGCGGCTGCCGCCGCCGTTCCCGGAACCATCGTCGAGGCCAAACCGGCCCGGCGCAACAGCAAGGTCTCGCACGATCCGGTGGAGAAGAAGACCGTGCGCGAGGTCTTCGAATACGTCATTGAGCAGGGAAAGAAGGAGTATCAAGTCCAGCGCTACAAGGGCCTCGGTGAGATGACTTCGTCGCAGCTCTGGGACACGACGATGGATCCGGAACGGCGTTCGCTGTTGCAGGTTCGTCTGGAGGACATCGCCGCCTGCGAGGAGATCTTCACCACGCTGATGGGCGAGGACGTCGAGAGTCGGCGCAAGTTCATCGAAGAGAACGCGTTGGACGTGAAGAACCTCGACATCTAATACCGGCCCACTTCTGCGGGAGCATCGCAATTCGCGTCCTGAACCTGTGGGTGCGAGCCGTAAACCGAATAAACTCCACTGACTGGCAGCTCGATGAACTCGGGCTGCCAGTCAGTTTTTTGCAGCTTCTTTCAGGCTTCAGACGACCTCCTCCGAGGTCAGAGCGATTTGCTTAATAGCGTATGCCGACGAGCAACAAGTAAAAACAGATTCCTACGCTTCACTGCGGAATGACAAATAAATTGGTCTACAGTGCTCTAATTCTCGACCGTGTTGCAGGGAGGGGGAGAGGGTGACCAATTTTGCGGATGTACATGCTTTATCTTCTTTGAATGACACCTGATCGTTCACGTTTCTTCGATTAATTCATCAAACAGCTTGACCTTCACTGCTTCAATGCTTTCGGATATTGCGATGATTTGTGGAAATTTTGGAGCGAAGAAGAGTGCGTCGGCGAGGCAATTAGTCGGATATTGCGATCTTATTTAAATATCGTGGTCAGACCATTTACAACTCTGCGTTGTCTTGGCTATATTGCATCAGACTCAAAATTCACTAAATCTGTGCCTCCAGTTAAATTTTACGAGTCCCCCGCTCGGCTTGACCGAATACCCTGCATCAGGAAGGAAGTCCCAGATGGTCTCCAAGTTTGCCCCGCTCGCCTGTCTTTTCCGCTCCAACACTAACTTCAGCGCCAAAGCTACGACCCTCCGCCAGCAAGCGGTTGATCTGGTGCGGCTTGGGTTCGGGATCGCGCTTGCTGCGATGGTGTGCGCCTGCCTGCTGCTTCTGCCCGCGCAGGCGCAGGTGAATCCGACACCGAATACCTTCAGCACGTATGCCGGTAGTTACACGGGGACGTATTCCGTGGGAGGAGTGTGCGGCGGTGCGTCGAGCGGGAGCAAGTACACTGCGTTGGACACGCTGGGCAACGGCTGTCCGCTAACGCAGGCGATTCTGGGGCCGAGCCTGTCGGGAATTGGGGTCGATGGGGCGGGCAACGTATTTGTCTTCGACTACACCAACGGGCAGGTGCGCCGGATTGATGCTAAGAGCGGCATTGTGACTAAGGTGATTGGCACGGCCAATACGTTGTGCTCGGCGAGCGGCGGTGCAACGGGAACATTGCAGGATGCCCTCGGATCGGGCTGCGTGAACGGCAGTGCAAAGGGGCCGGCGACGGCGCGCGGCATGAACGTCGATCCGTGGGGCAATGTGATTCTGGGCAGCTATAACTCGAATACGATCAACGTGGTGTGCCTGTCGACCTCGCCTCTGTGCCCGAATACAGCGGGGCGCAAGCAGGTTGGCTCGATGTACCGCGTTGCCGGATGCGTGGCGGCGCAAGCCGGAGCTGCCACGGCACCGAGTGGGATTACGGCGTATACCGGTGGCGATGACTCGCCCGCATCGCCATTCCAGAATCTGGCGGGCGACGTTGCCGCGTGGGGATTGACGGGAACTGCGGCGACAACTGCTACGGTCGGGGCGGCGGGGACCTGCTCGAATACGGTGGGAGGAGTCACGAGCGCTCGCAACGCGCAGGCAGACAAGTACGGCAATGTCTATATCGCCGATACTAGCGGCGAGCGCTATCGCGTCGTCCTGGGACCGCCGAGCTATAACGGCGTGACCAATCCGATGTTCGCCATTATCAATATGAATCCGAAGTACACCGCGACGGAAGGATTTATTTATACCATTCTGGGCAGCTTCAGCAGCTTTACGTCTGGCAGCGTGACTTACAACATTCCGACGGCGGCGGGCGGAGCGTGCAGTTCAGCCTCGACCACGATTACCGCGACCGATACGTTTGGGGATGGGTGCCTGTACTTCGAGACGGGCAAGCCGTCCGGGGCAACTACGCCAGCCGGACTGGGCGTGGACAAAGATGGCAACCCGATCTTCAGCGATACGCAGGACAGCGTGGTGCGCGTACTGTATGTTGGCGGCACGACGATGGCCAATATTATCAGCCTGAATAATGGCGGGCTGACTCCGGTGGTGGGCACGGTGTATGCCATCGAAGGTACGGGAACCGCAACCAAAGGCAGCACTCCGGAACTGAACGTAGGCTCGTCGAGCATCAGCACGAGCAATACCAAGGTTGCGGTCGATGGGCAGGGAAACATCTATCTGTCGGACGGTTCCGGCGTCAACATTATCGATAGCGTTACTGGGTATCTTCGTCGGCCGATTACGACCAGCGGCACACTCTGCACGGGCGGCGCGACCAATGGCGACGGCTGTCCGGCGGGCAGTGCGCAGACCTGGACCTCCCTGAGCAGCGTCGGAACCGCGATTACCGTGGATAACCTGGGCAATCTGTACCTTGCCGACAGCACAGGCCGCGTACGCAAGGTGTTGGCGGGAACGCTCTATCCCACGGCGGTTGGAAGCAGCTTCACGCAGGCGGTCATCCTGCACGAACCGGCGGGTACGACTGGGATCACCGCGACTCTGCTAAACGCCTCGCCGGGGATCACGATTCCGACGACGGCTCCCGTCTGTACGCTCTACACGACCGCCTCGGACAACACGGCGGACTGCAAGGTGTTGGTGACGTTTACCCCGACGGTCGCAGGAAAGGTGGGAGCTACGCTGTCGGTGACAAACGTCGGCGGAGGTGGCGCGACGACGATCTATCCGCTGGTAGGCGTGGCAACGGATGCCGCTCTGGTGACGGATACGGCCAGCCCCGTTACGTCACCGCTGGCGACCTTTGGGGCGAGCGGACAGCCTACGTCCCTGGCGGTCGATACCGGAGGAAACCTCTATACCATCGACAAGCACACGTTGACGGTGGAGCAGATTACGCCTGCGGGAGTGGTCACGTCGGTTGGCACGGCACCGTCGGGAGCCAATCAGGTTGCCGTAGATACGACGGGCAACGTGTATGTGACGGCGATTGGTGCGAGCAGTGTGACCAAGTTTTCGCTGGCCAGCGCGGGCGGATCGTACACCAGCAGCACGATTACCAACGCCGCGGTGGCCAAGCCTCAGGGCGTTGCGTTCGACGTGCAGGGCAATATGTATATGTCGGATGCGACCACTGCATCGGTGTATCAGGTTGCGAACAACGCGGGCTACGCTACTCTCGCCGCGCCTACGGTCATTGCAAGCGGCTTGGCCAATCCGACGTTGCTGACCTTCGACGGCTTCGGCAATCTGATTATCGCCGACACGGGCGTGGTCTATAGCGTGAATGCATCGACCGGAGTTCTGGGGACGGTGGCCTCTGCGTCTGCGGGAGGAGTCGTTATCTCGGGACTTACACCGGTTGGAATCGCGGCGGACGCTGGAGGCGATGTCTATATTCAGGACAGCGGCAGCAAGAAGGTTTATGAGATTCCCTCCCAGAGCTTTGTGCCAAACGATGTGACGGTGCTGAGCGGGGAGACGACTCCGAGCGGAGTCGCCGTCGATGGAGCGGGCAACATTTACGTTGCCGACTCCGGGCTTGCCACGACGGCGGTGGTCAAGGTTGCGCGCGCTGCCGAGACCTACACCTTCCCGACAGGAACGACCACCTATAGCGGAACGTTCACCAATACCGGCAACGCCAGTTCGACTGGATTTGCGCAGACCGACGCCGCAGAATTTCCGTACACCGGGACGGGGTCGGGTGGCTGCGGCACGATCTCTGGAACCAGCGTGTTGCTGATGGGCGGAGCTTGTACCTTCAGCGTGACGCCAAACCTTGGCTATAACGGTCTGTTGGTGAATAACACGACTACGCTGTTGCCTGCGACCTCCATCGGTTCGCTGGTTCTGTCCGCGCAGGAGCCTTCGGGAATCACCTATACAACCACGACGAGCGTGACCGGGCCGAGCAGCGCTGTATATCTGAGCGCGGGTACGGAGGTTACGTTCAATGTGGCGGAGTCGTCGACCAATAGCAACTCGCAGAACGGCGAGAGCGTTAAGGTTACGATCGACACTGGCTCGCCAACGTCGTATACCTTGAGCGGCGGTTCGGTCAGCGTTCCGGTCTCCGGCTTGACGGTTGGGACTCACACCATCGTGGCGACCTATCCGGGCGATGGAACCTACCTGAGTTCTACCAGCAATACTCTGAGCTTCAATATTACTCAGGCTTCCACCTCGGTTAGCTGGACTCCGGGAGTTCTTACGCAGCAATATAGCGCGGCCATCGGAACCAGCGTTCTGAATGCAACCTCCAGCACACCGGGCAGCTTTATCTACACGGCGACTCCGACTGGGGGATCGGCTCGGTTCATCCACTCCGCCAGCTACCTTGCGGTGGGAACCTACTCGTTGGGCGTGACGTTTGTGCCGACGGACTCGGTGGATTTTGCACAGTCCACGGCCAGCGTCACTTCGTATATTGTGACCAAGGCGACGACCACGGCAGCCGTGGGAGCGACACAGTTTCTGGTCGCCTCCGACGGCACGGGCAACTATACCTCCGTGCAGGCTGCAGTTAATGCGCTGCCCTCGGGCGGATCGGTCTACATCAAGCCGGGAACTTACACAGGCGACATTACGGTGGTGCAACCCAACCTCGCTCTGCGTGGACTGGGCGGCGATCCAACCAAGGTTGTCCTTACTCACGCAGGAGGAGCCTTTGGCGGCACTGGGGTCTATGCCTACGCCGGAGAGTTCTCGGTGGCAATGGAGAACGGCTATCAACTTCCGACGGGCAGTTCGCAGTTTACGGGAGACGAAGGCTCTGCGACGCTGGTCGTTGCCAAGGGAATCAATACGGCCCTGAGTACTGCGACCCAAATTCCAAATGGCTTCTACGGTGAGAACTTTACGTTGGCCAACACCTACGATACCGACACTACAACGACGACCACGACCTATCTTCCCGCAGCCAATAGCGGAACCTGCACCGCCAGCGAAGGCGCTGCGCAGACTTATAACTATCTATATAACAACTCATTGCTCTGCGCCTCGCAGGCTCTCGCCATCTGGACGACCTCCGACCTGTCGGTGATGAACAACGTGTATACCACCAGCCTGCAGGACACTATCTACACCGCCAGTCAGGGATCGGGCAGCAACGGCTACGTTCCGGCGCGGCAATACTGGTTCCGCGGCAAGGTGACCGGCGACGTGGACTATATATTTGGCGACGCGGCTGCGGTCTTCGACAATACCAGCATCTACACCGCATGGCACGGAACCACAGCCACCGGAACGGAGACGATTCACGCGCAGAACAAGGCGATGCAGACCGGCGGCACTGGAGATTACCTGAGCGGCTACGTCATGAACAGCGGCGTATTCACCTCGCAGAGCACAGGGATGACGAATCTATATTTAGGTCGTCCCTATGGCAACTACTCGACGTGGATCATGTTGAACTCCTACGTCGATCAGGTGAACTCGCTTGGCTATACGACGGGCCTCGGGCCAACGCTGTCCGGCAATACGTTTGGCGAGTTCAACGACATGGCGTATACGGATCCGACGACTAACTCCGCCGATCTCAACGGCGTGGTCTATCTGGGATCGGGCGGAAACATTGGCGGAGGAGTTACCGGAGTGCGCGAGACAGGATCTACAAATCCTGGGACGCTTGAGGTTGCGAACTCGTCACTTGGCTTCCAGAACAACTATCCTACGCTGGCAAACACCACGCTTTCGCAGGCCGAGGCGCAGGCTTACTTCCCGACGAACTTCCTGAGCCAGACCGTGTCGTCGCTGGTCTCCACAACCCAGAACTGGGCTCCTACGACGGCGATTGCCTCTGCGGTCAATGCCTTTGTTCCATCCAGCAGTTCGGCGTCGGTTGCGAGCGGAACCAGCGTCACTATCCTGATGCGTCCTCAGACCCCTGGGCTGGGAGCCGTCAGCAATGGCGTGTATACCATTCCAACGGGAACTTATACGTTGACCGATACGGTTGGCGGATCGACAACGACGCTCGCCTCGGGCTCGCTCGACACATCGGGCAACGCCTATCTGACCACCTCTACGTTGGCAGCAGGAATACACAAGATCTCCATGAGCTATGGCGGCGACAGTAATTTCTCCGCCTCCACCTCAGCCACGCCCTTTGTCCTTACCGTAACCGCAGCGGGAACCACGACTCCGTCGATCTCGATCCAACCCGCAGCCAATGCGACGTATGGCGCCGCGACGACGGTTACGGTCAACGTTTCAGCCACCAGCGGAACGACGGTTCCTTCGGGACTGGTACAGTTGTCGGTCGATGGAGGAACGGCGCAGAGCGGCACGCTATCCAGTGCGGGAGTTTATACCTTCACGGTGTCGTCGCTGAGCGCAGGAAGCCATAGCCTCAGCGTGACCTACAACGGCGACAATAATTTTGGAGCAGCTATTTCAAGCAGCGCCATGGTTGTAGCTCGCAGCGTTCTACAGGTTGCGGCGAACAGCTATTCCATCGTGGTGAATCAGTCCGTACCCACCTACACTGCGGCCATTACTGGCTTTGTGAATGGAGATCTGCAATCGAGCGTCGTTACAGGGGCTCCTTCGTTGACGACCAGTCCTGCGACGCCCAGCGCGGTTGGAATTTATACCATTACTGCATCGACGGGAACCCTCGCAGCCAGCAACTATACCTTCACCTTTACCAATGGTTCCTTGACGATCAAGTCCGCTACGCAGGCTGTTGCCGTGGCCACCGGCGATAGTCGCACGGTGACCGAACCCGTAATTCCAGCGATCTGCACGACGCTGACTGCGGCGCTTACCTCGGTGAACGACGACCTGCCCACAACGGTTGACGCCACTGTCAGCAACCCGGACGGCGCACGAATTCAGGCTGCATTGAACGCCTGCGCCAGCACCAGCAAAGCGGTTCGTCTCTCGCCGGATGGGGCAGGGCATAATGCGTATCTGACGGGGCCGCTCACCATGCCTACGGGAGTGACGCTGTTGGTCGATCCTGGCGTTGTCGTCTATTTTTCGCGCAACGTGCAGGATTACGATCTTGTTGCCGGAACGCATACCTGCGGTACGGTCAACTCAAATACTGCGACCAACTCCTGCTTGCCGCTCATCAATATCAGCGGCGTTTCCAACGTCGGAATTATGGGCTTTGGCAAGCTGGATGGACGCGGCGGCGATGTGTTGCTCAACACGTTCCCCACGAGCAATGTGGGCCAGAGCTGGTGGGGATTGTCGACGATTGCCAATAGCGGAGGCAATCAGCAAAACCCGCGTTTCATTCAGATTGCCAACTCCACCAATGTGACGCTGTACAAGATTACCCTGCGTAATTCGCCGCTGTTCCATGTCTCCACGACAGGCTCGGGAACCAATGGCCTGACCGCGTGGGACGTGAAGATCGTAACGCCAACCAATGCGCGCAACACGGATGGCATCGATCCCGATCAGGCCAAGAACTTCACCGTTACGCAGTCCTGGATCTCCGATGGCGATGACAATATTGCGATCGGCGCATCTGGAAGCTCTAGTTCCGCTTCCAGCAATATGTCCATCACAAACAATCATTTCTTTGCCGGACATGGTGAATCCATTGGAAGCTATACGTCGGCTGGGGTGAGCAATATTCTGTTCGACAGAAATATGCTCTCCGGCAATAGCAGCGTGGATGGAAACTCTACGGGAATTCGCATTAAATCCGCGAATGATCGTGGCGGCGTAGTTCAGAATATTCAGTATTCCAACTCCTGCCTACAGAACCACGCAACCGAGATTCAACTTACCCCGCTGTATAACTCCAACAGCGGAACCCTGACTCCCAATTTCACCAATATTCTGATGCAGAACCTGACATTCCTGACCGCAGGCACGGTGGGACTGACCGGAGCGAGTAACAGTGGAACCGTCAATCCGCTTGGCTTGACTCTCGATAATGTCAGCTTTGCAACGCTGCCGTCGTCAGACGTTACGCCTGCGCCGACCAATGTTGCTTTGACTTACGGTCCGGGCCAGGTCTCCAGTAACTTCGTCACGGATTACGCAAGCTATGTCGGCAGCAATGGCAACACGCTCGCCGATAATCGCACCGCGACCTCTCTGCTGCCGCCCTCTTGCAGCTTTACCGCGATTGCTCCAGAGCTTACCGGTCCGGCTGGGTTGCCGCAGACTATTCTCTCTGGCCAGACAGCTACGGCCATGGTGATCCTGACTCCGGCTGTAGGAGGCAGCGCGTATCCCACCGGAACGGTCACGCTCTCGGATGGAGCCAGTAGTACGACCACCGTAACGCTGTCAGGAACCGGGGACACAATCTCCATTCCATTGAGCAACCTATCTGTCGGTACGCACACCTTCACCGCAACCTACTCCGGCGATACTAATTACGTTCCGTCCGTGAGCGGAACACCGTACACCACGACAGCTCCGTATCTGATTACCGTCAATGCGGGCAGTCTCGCCGCCAGCACAACAGGGCTATCCGGCGTGCCGACTACCTCGATCGTTGGAACTGCCTTCACGGCGACGGCCACCGTCGCAGGCAGTAATCCGACTGGCACAGTGTCGTTTGTCGCGAACGGAGCGGTCTATGCGTCCGTTGCACTCGGATCGTCGGGAACGGCGCAGGCGACTTTCAATCTACCGGTTGGCAGCTATTCGATCACTGCGATCTACAGTGGAGATGCTCTGAATGCATCTTCGACTTCTGCCCTCTCCGCCTCATCGGTCACGGCAATTTCGCAGACCATTACCTTTACCGATAATCTGCCTGCGTCGGCGACTTATAGCTCGGGACTTACCTATACGCTCAGCGCTACGGGAGGAGCTTCCGGAAATGCCGTCGTCTTCAGCGTTCTTTCCGGGCCGGGAACGATCAGTGGAAATACACTGACGATAACAGCAGCCGGAACTATCCAGATTGCCGCGAATCAAGCGGGGAACGCGACATATTCGGCTGCGTCGCAGGTGACACAGAGTATCGTGATTAACAATCCAATGGCGCAGACAATTACCTTCACCGATAGTCTTCCCGCCTCGGCGACTTATAGCTCCGGGCTGACCTATACGATCAGCGCCACAGGAGGAGGTTCGGGCAATCCCGTCACCTTTACCGTGACTGGACCAGCTACTCTCACAGGCAGTACGCTGAACATTACCGGTGTAGGAACCGTTACGATTACCGCGAATCAGGCTGCTGGTTCAGGGTACACAGCGGCAACCGCAGTGACGCAAAGTATCGTGATCAACGCGATTGCACAGACGATTTCCTTCACTAACAATCTTCCTGCGTCGGCGACTTATAGCTCCGGGCTGACTTATACGATCAGTGCAACAGGCGGAGGTTCGGGTAATGCCGTTACCTTTACTGTGACTGGGCCGGGGACGATCAGTGGAAACACGTTGACCGTAACTGGAGCTGGAACTATTCAAATATCTGCGAATCAAGCGGGAAATACAATTTATTCAGCTGCATCGCAGGTAACACAGGGCATCGTGATTAATCCAGCGACACAGATTATTAATTTCACCGCGCCGACCACTCCTGTAACCTACGGCGTCTCTCCCATCACGCTGGTTGCTACTGGAGGAGCCTCTGGAAACGCTGTCGTCTTCAGCGTACTGAGCGGTCCAGGAACGATCAGCGGGAACACCCTGACTGTCACCGGAGCTGGAACGATCCAGATCGTAGCGAATCAGGCTGGAAATACAAATTATCTGGCGGCCGCACAGGTGACGCAGAGTATCGTGGTCAACATCGCCGGGGCTGCTGCTACGCCGACCTTTACGCCGGCGGCTGGAACCTATGCGCCGGGGCAGACGGTTACGATCAGCGATGCAACGACGGGTGCGATTATCTACTACACCACCAATAACACGACCCCAACGACCAGTTCGAGCGTGTACAAAGGAGCGATCACGCTCTCGGCTACAGAGACACTACAGGCGATCGCGACCGCCAATGGCTACTCCACCAGTGCTGTGGCAACAGCGGCCTATAACATCGCGAATCCTGTGCCGGGGGTCGCCGGACTCTCCCCTGCCACAACCACTGCCGGGGGGGCAGCGTTCACGCTTACGATCAACGGATCGGGGTTCATGACAAACTCCACGGTCTATTGGAACGGTTATGCTCTGACCACGCTGTATGTCAGTGCGACTCAGCTTACGGTACAGATTCCTGCGGCTGAAATCGACAATGCAGGAACCATTGCCATTACGGTGCAGACGCCATTGCCGGGCGGTGGAACCTCCAACGCATATCAGTTTGAGGTGAACTCCGCCAACGCTGGATCGACTGCGCCAACCATCAGCACTTTGACGGCGACCGCCACGGCTGGCTCCTCAACCACCTACCCGGTGGCCGTGCCATCTGGAGTGTTGAGCGTCTCCGTCGCCTGCCTGAATCTGCCTGCTGGAGCAACGTGCAGCTACGCCTCCAATGTGGTGACGATCACTACTTCTTCGACCACGCCGAAAGGAACCTATCAAATCATTATTGTCTTCACAGAAACCTTGTCCGGTGTGGCCAGCGCAGGAATTCTGCTGCCAATTCTTCTGCTGCCTCTTCTGTTTATGAGGAGAAAATTGGCTGTGCGGGGCATCTGGCTTACGGCTTCTCTGGGGCTGATTCTGATGGCCGCTGCGGCTTCCATGATCGGCTGCGGTGGAGGCTCCAACACACCACCTGCTCAGACGCATCAGGTAACGAGTTCGACGATTGTCAGTCTCACGGTCCAGTAGGAGGTAGTCAGGATACGGGGTTAAGTAACGTCGTTTGTCGACCTGTTCACGATGTTTATGCAATGACCGAGAAGACCTCACAGATTTCCGAGGTCTTCCCGGTCATTTAGCCGTCCAAATCTCTTTCAGCCTAAGGCCTCGCCGTCGTATACTCAGGGCATGTCGATCGTCAAAAATGCCGCTGCCATTGCCAAGGGGATGAGCATCACCCTGGGGCAGATCTTTCAGCCCACCGAGGTGGAAAACTATCCCGACGGCAAAGGCCCCATGCGTGGCGCGCAGTTTCAGGAGCGCTTCCGCGGAAGGCATGAGCTACAGCGCGACGAGAACGGTCTGGAGAAGTGCGTAGCCTGTTACCTGTGCGCAGCCGCCTGCCCGTCGAACTGCATCTACATCGAGGCGGCGGAGAACACCGAGGCACAGCGCATCAGCTCGTCGGATCGCTATGCCAAGGTCTACAACATCGACTACAACCGATGCATCTTCTGCGGCTACTGCGTGGAGGCCTGCCCGACCGACGCCATCACCCACGGCCATGGCTTCGAGTTGGCTAGCCTGAACGCGACCAGTCTGGTCATGCGCAAAGAAGATCTGCTGGTATCAATCAGAACTCAGCCCAACGCTGTTTCTTCGGTCCCAGAGAAGACTTTGTCCTAACTTCTGCGTTCTCCATTGGCAGGACTAAAACACGTCTAATAGATGTCGCGCTGATAGCGTTTCTGCTTCTTCATCTTGGCGAGATATTCGACAGCCTGTTCAGGCGTTCCCCCCGAACCCTTGACGATGGCATCCAGCAGCGCCTGCTCGACGGCCTTGGCCATGTGCATCGCATCGCCGCAGACGTAGAAGTACGCTCCCCGTTGCAGCCACGCATACAACTCCGCCGCATTCTCTCGCATGCGATCCTGCACGTAGATCTTCTGCGGCTGGTCGCGCGAGAAGGCTGTATCCAGACGCGTCAGCATTCCCTTCGCCTGCATCTCGATCCATTGTTCGTGGTACAGAAAGTCGTAGGCCTGGTGCTGGTCGCCGAAGAAGAGCCAGTTGTCGCCGCTGTCGCCCTTGGCCTGCCGCTCCTCCAAAAACGCACGGAAGGGGGCGATTCCGGTTCCCGGTCCGACCATAATCAGCGGAGCCGTCGGATCCTCTGGCAGACGAAAGTTCTGGTTCGAGTGGAGAAAGATCGGTAGAGTCGCTCCCACATCGGCACGCTCTCCCATCTGCCCGCTGGCCACTCCCAGACGGCTGCGACCGTGCGTATCGTAGCGCACCACGCGCACTGTGGTCTCGACTGAATTGGGGTGGACGAGTTGGCTGGACGCAATCGAATAGAGCCGCGGAGTCAGCCGCGAGAGTACGTTGAAGAGTTCCTGCGGCTCTGCGACCGCGCCGGGAAAGTCCGTGATGAGGTCGATAAATTCGCGTCCCCAGCAGTACTCGTCGCCATGCAGCTTGTTCTCTGGCCCGCAGAGGTGTTGGAGCGCCTCAAATCCTCGCCCACCAATGCCCTTCGCCCCCGGTAGTTTGGCATACTGCCCGACGCTGCCGCGCGTCAGTTTGCCGATGGACAGCCGCGTCCGCAGCGCCTCTTCGAGGCTGATCTCTGCTTTGAAATGATCGAGTACGCGCTCCTCGCCGGTGAATCCCAGCGCACCGAGAACCTCGGCCACAGCCTCCGCACGATTCTCTGGAATCACGCCAACCGCGTCTCCGGGCGTGTAGGTCATCCCCGCCTCCAGCGAGAAGGCAAAGTGCCGCGTCTCCTTGTCGGAGCCCACGCCGTTCAACACGCGGTTGATGACCACGGTTGCCTCGTACGGATTATTGCGCGAGTACTTGGAAGATGTAGCGTTATCCGCAGGTTTCTCAACGACATTAACCTGTAGATCTTGAACCTCATTCATCCCATTATTGTAACCTGCACACGGATCTCTCTCGCAGCAATCACTTTAATCGAAGCGACCATTGGTAGGATCACTCATAGACAGATCTGGTGGCGGAAAACGGATACTGTGGCATACTATATAAGGAATATCGCATATTCTTATATATCGTTTGGAGTGCATCATGCAGGACTCGCTACGCCGATTCAAGGCTGACATCTTTCAGGCATTGGCCAACCCGAAGCGGATCGCCATCGTCGAGTTGCTGAGCGAGGGAGAGCTTTCGGCTGGGGAGTTGATGGAGAAGCTCGGCATGGAGCAGGCCAACCTATCGCAGCACCTCGCCGTGCTGCGCGCCAAGAAGCTGGTGGCCAATCGCAAGGCGGGTAATCAGGTCTTCTACTCGGTGCGCGACCCGCTGCTGATTGAGGTTCTCGCCCTGATGCGGCGCTACTTCTACACTCACCTTCAGGAGTCAATGGAACTGCTGGGTGAGATGGACAATAGTTCGACTGAGGTGGCACGGTGATCTCGGCCCTGGCCTCGACGGTGGTGCAGCACGACCTGCGCTGGCTTCTGCTGCTGATCTGCGCCTGGGGAGGGATCGGGCTGGCCGGAATGCTGCGCCAACGCAGCCTGCTGGTCGTGCGTGTTCTCTTTCCGCTCGGCTCGCTGACTTGTCTTTTGGTCGCCATTCTCGCGGGAGTCTTTCTTGCCTCGGGGCAAGCGTCGCAGGCGATGGTGCTTCCGCTGGGTCTGCCGGATCTGCCCTTTCATCTGCGGCTGGACGCGCTCTCGGCCTTCTTTCTGCTGATTCTGGGCGTAGCGGGCGCGGGAATCTCGATCTTCTCCGCCGGATACTTTCGCGTCGGCGAAGGTACGTCGCCGGGGCTGATGGGCTTGCAGTATCACCTCTTTCTCGCCAGCATGGCCGTGGTTCTGCTGGCGGACGACGCGTATCTCTTCATGGTCGCGTGGGAGACGATGGCGCTCAGCTCGTACTTTCTGGTCACCTCACAGCATCGCATTCCGGAGATTCGTCGCGCAGGATTCCTGTATCTCTTGATTGCGCACGTCGGCGCGATCTGCATCCTGCTTTGCTTTGGAGTGCTGCAAGGCGGAAGCTGGCTGTTCATCTTCGACGCCATGCGCTCGGCGACGCTGACTCCGCTGCTGGCCAGCACGGCCTTCCTGCTTGCGTTGCTCGGCTTCGGAGCTAAGGCGGGACTGGTTCCAATGCATGTATGGCTGCCCGAGGCGCATCCCGCTGCTCCGTCGCCGGTCTCGGCGATGATGAGCGGGTTGATGCTGAAGACGGCGGTCTACGGAATGCTGCGCGTCAGCTTCGATCTGCTGCATGTGCGCTTCTGGCAGTGGGGCGTGTTGCTGTTGGCGCTGGGACTCTTCTCGGCCTTGTACGGAGCGATCTTCGCCGCCGTGCAGACCGACATGAAGCGTCTGCTGGCCTACTCGTCGATTGAAAATGTCGGCATTATCTTTGCCGGAATCGGCCTGTCGATCCTGTTTGAGACTTGCAACTTGCATCTGTTCGCCGCGCTCGCTCTGTGCGCCGCGCTGGTACACTCGCTGAACCACGCGCTCTTCAAAAGCCTGCTGTTTCTGACCACCGGCTCCGTGCTGCATGCGACCAAGCAGCGCAATCTGGGCAAGCTGGGCGGGCTGATTCGCCGCATGCCCTGGGTCGCCAGCATGGCGTTGGTGGGAACGCTTGCGATTGCCGGATTGCCGCCGCTCAACGGCTTCGTCTCCGAGTGGCTGCTGTTGCAGTCCTTCCTCTTCACGCCGGAGATTCCGCACGAGTTCGTGAATATGTTCGTCCCGCTGGGCGCGGCGGTGCTGGCTTTGACCGCGGCGCTGGCGGCTTATGTGATGGTCAAGTTCTACGGCGTGGTCTTCCTCGGGCAGCCGCGCGAGGCCTCACTGGCCGATGCGCACGATGCAAACTTGCTGGAGCGCCTTGGTCTGGTGTGGCTTGCGCTGGGCTGTATTCTGATCGGCGTCATGCCGCAGCTTGCCCTGCGCCCTGCATCGGCGGTAACCAGAAAGCTGCTGGGCCAGAGCATTCTTCCCACAGGCTCGATCTGGTGGATTGCGCCGATTGCGCCGAAGCAGGCCTCATATAGCGGCCTGATTATGCTGCTTGGAATTGTCGGAGTGGTCGGCATTACCTTCCTGCTGGTGCGTCTGCTGGCGCACGGACGAACGCGCCGCGTTGCCACATGGGATTGCGGTTATCCGTATCAGAACGCGCGAATGCAGGACACCGCCGAGGGATTCGGCCAGCCCATTCGCCACATGTTCGGAACCTTCTTCCGCATGGAGCGCGACCTGCCCGCGCCGGAGGAGAGTTCTCCGCACTATCGCATTCGCATCGAAGATCGCCTGTGGCATGCGATCTATCAGCCGATTGCGCGCGCCGTACAGTGGCTCGCCGACGTGGTCGGAGTCCTGCAAGGCGGAAGCCTTTCAATCTATCTGCTGTACAGCTTTCTTACCCTGATCGTGCTGCTGGTATTCGTCCTATGAGGGGAATCACGTTCATTCGCCAATTCGGAGAAGTGATTCTGGCCATCGCGATTGCTCCGCTCTTCGCAGGATGGATCGCGCAGTGTCGTGCGTGGATGCAAAGCCGCTCCGCGCCGCTGGTGACGCAGCCCTATCGCATGCTGCGCAAGCTCTTCAGCAAAGACGCCGCCTTGGCAGAGACCGCGTCGCCTCTCTTCCGCATCACGCCCTACGTCCTCTTCGGAACGATGGTGCTGGCCGCGGCGATCATTCCCTCGCTCGCCACGGACCTTCCGTTTGCGCGCGCCGCCGATGCGATTGCGCTGATCGGCCTCTTCGCCACCGCGCGCGTCTTCCTGTCGCTGGCGGCGATGGACATCGGCACCGGCTTCGGCAGCATGGGAGCGCGCCGCGAGATGATGATTGGCTTCCTCGCCGAGCCTGCGTTGCTTATGGTTCTCTTCAACGCATCACTGCTCTACGGCAGCACAGCGTTGCCCAGCCTAGTCGACGGATACCGAGCGCACCCCACGATCATCGACCCCAGTGTGATCTTCGCTGCCGTCGCGTTTGTTATGGTGCTGCTGGCGGAGAACGCGCGCATCCCAATCGACAATCCCGCAACCCATCTTGAACTGACGATGATCCACGAGGCGATGTTGCTGGAGTACTCGGCGCGCCATCTGGCGCTGGTCGAATGGGCCTCGTACCTGAAGCTCTTCAACTACGCCTGCATCGGCTTTGCGCTCTTCGTGCCCTGGGGTATTGCAATCCACGGATCGGATGGAGGCGGGGTCCTCGCGCTCTCCATCGTTGCCTTGCTCGGCAAGTTGGTCGTCGCCGGATCCGCGCTGGCGTTGATTGAAACCCTCTCGGCCAAGCTGCGCATCTTTCGCGCGCCGGAGTTTCTGGCGATGGCCTTCCTGCTCGCCGTACTCGGTCTGCTGGTTCATCTTCTGCTGGGGGTGAGATAGCCATGCACCTACTACATCCCTTTACTGTTCCCGTCATTAACGTTCTAAACCTGCTGGCCGCATGTCTTCTTCTACTCTCCTTCGCAATGCTCTCGCGACGGCGTACGCAGCGGCTTATCACGCTCTTTGCGTGGCAGGGAGGAATTCTCTGTCTCTCCACCAGTCTGGTCGCATACAGCTCAGGTCTGCATGAGCTTTACTATTCCGCCGCTCTCACGCTGCTGTTGAAGGTAATCACTCTGCCGCTGATTCTGCGCCGCCTGATCTATCGTCTGGGCGCGGAGTGGGATAGCGAGACGATGGTCAACATTCCCGTCACCATGCTGGCCGGGCTGATGCTGGTGATCTTCGCCTTCGGCCTGGCGCAGCCCATCAGCATGATGGCGACGACGATTACGCGCAACATGCTGGGCATTGCGCTGGCCGTCATTCTGCTCTCGTTCCTGATGATGATTACGCGTCGCAAGGCCGTCACGCAGGTCATTGGATTTCTGGCCATGGAGAACGGTCTGTTCTTCGCAGCCACCAGCGCGACCTACGGAATGCCAATGGTCATCGAACTGGGCATCGCACTCGATGTATTGGTTGGCGTCTTTATTCTCGGATTATTTTTCTTCCAGATTCGCGAGCAGTTTGAAAGTCTCGATCTGCGCAACATGGAAAATCTTAAGGAGGAATGAATTGGAACTACTCGCGGTACTAAGTCTGCCCCTCCTGGGATTTTTCCTGCTCGCGCTCTTCGGAGCCAGGCGAGTGGCCCCGGAGTTGAACATCTCCATCAGCCTTGCGACGTTCATTGCCGCGTCGTTGCTGGCCGTTCGCGTTGCGCGTCATGGACCGATTCTGGTCTTGCACGATCAGTTCTTCGTCGACGCCTTCAATGTATTCCTCGTCGCGCTAACCGCATTCGTTGGACTCACCACGGCGATCTTCTCGCGCCCCTACATGCGCATCGAGGAGTTGCACGGACGGCTAACGCCGCGTCGTCTGCGCCTCTATCACGCCATGTATCAGCTCTTCATGGCGGCAATGTTTCTTGCGCTGCTGACCAACAACATGGGCCTGCTGTGGGTTGCGATGGAGGCGGCAACGCTGTCGACCGTGCTTCTGGTCTCGCTCTATCGCACGCGCGCCAGCCTGGAAGCCGCGTGGAAGTACTTCATCCTCTGCGGCGTGGGCATTGCGCAGGCTCTGTTCGGAACTATTCTGCTCTACTTCGCCGCAGAAAAAGCTCTGGGCAGCGAAGGCATGACCGCGCTTCTGTGGACGCATCTGAACGCAGTCAAAGGCCAGCTTGAACCGCGCGTTCTGGGGCTTGCCTTCGTCTTTCTACTCGTCGGCTACGGCACCAAGGTCGGCCTTGCGCCGCTGCACAACTGGCTGCCGGACGCGCATGCCGAAGGCCCTACGCCGGTCTCAGCGGTTCTGTCAGGCCTACTGCTGAACGTCGCTCTCTACGCGGTGATTCGCTGCAAAGTGCTGGTCGAGGGTTCCATCGGCGTCGCTCTTCCCAGCCGCATGTTGATGGGCTTCGGACTGCTCTCCGCCGTGCTGGCTTCGTTCTTTCTCTGGCGACAGCGCGACATCAAGCGGCTCTTCGGTTACTCGTCGATCGAGCACATGGGCATCATCACCTTCGCCTTTGGACTCGGCGGCCCGATCGCAAACTTCGCGGCGCTGTTGCACATGACGGTTCACTCGCTGACCAAGTCGTCGATCTTCTTCACCGCGGGCCACGCCTCGCAGGCCTCTGGCACGCAGCAGATGGACGGCATTCGCGGCCTACTTGGCACCAGCCCCACTATCGGATGGGGCCTGATGCTGGGTTCGCTGGCAATTCTCGGCATGCCTCCCTTCGGCGTATTTTCGAGTGAATTTCTCATCCTCACTACGGCGATGCGCGAGCATCCGGGTACAACGCCGCTTCTTCTGATCGCACTCGGCGTAGCCTTTGCCGCCATCTTCAGCCGCGTACAGCCGATGGTCTTCGGCGACAAGGAAGCGCAGCCCTTGCCGCATTCGCCCGCGCTGGTGCCGGTCTTCGTACATCTGGCGTTGGTGCTGATGTTGGGCATCTACATGCCGCCCGCGCTGGCCGAATGGTATCGCGTGGCCGCACGGTTGATCGGATAAAGCCTATGAACTTTGCATCGCTCAATTCGGCTAAACTCGCATCGTCTGGAAAGACGCTGCCTTCAAATATTGCGGCAACACATGCAATTCTTGATCGCGCCGAGTGGCAGCGAGCGATTGGAGATCTGCGCGCCATCGATGCAGTCTTTCTCAGCCTGTGGGGCGCGGACGATTTCGATCGCGATGGTAGCTTCTCAATCTACGCGGCCTTCCTGCTGGCCGAGGGCGCGCTGGTGTTGCAGCACAAGATAACCGACGTGATCGCGCCGAGCTATCCAAGCCTTGCGCGAGCCTTTCCTGCTGCTGCGCGGATGGAGCGCGCGGTCTACGATCTGTTCGGCATCGTCAGCGTAAGCGTTGGCCATGAGTCCGACCAGCGCGGCTGGCTGCGCCACGCGGGCTGGCCCGAAGGCCTCTATCCTCTGCGTCGCAGCTTTGATGGCGCGCAGCAATATCCCGTTCAATCCGAACCCTACGAGTTCGTGCAGGTGGAGGGAAACGGAGTGCATGAGATCGCCGTCGGCCCGGTTCACGCGGGAACGATCGAGCCGGGACACTTCCGCTTCTCGGTCGTTGGCGAGAAGGTTCTGCGTCTCGAAGAGCGGCTCGGCTATACCCACAAGGGAACGGCGAAGCTCTTTGAATCGCTGACGCAGACCGAGGCGCATCGCCTTGCTGCGCGGCTCTCGGGAGACTCCGCCGTTGCGTTCTCATGGGCCTACTGCGCAGCTCTCGAAGCCATCACAGCGACCGCCGTTCCACTGCGCGCGAGCAGCCTGCGCGCGCTGGCGCTGGAGCATGAACGCATCGCCAATCATCTGGGCGACCTCGGCGCGCTGGGCAACGATGCGGGCTTCGCACTTGGCCTGACTCACTTTTCTCGCCTGAAGGAAGATCTGCTACGCGTCAATGTTGCGGCCTTCGGCGCGCGCTACCTGCTGGACTACATCGTTCCCGGCGGAGTTGCGGTCGATCTCTCGAAGACCGCGCACGCCCTGCTCGAAGAGCAGTATCGAACGCTTGCACACGAGGTTGCGGGCCTGCGCGCGATCTACGACGACCACGGCGGGTTGCAGGATCGCTTCCGCGAGGCGGGCCGTCTGACGCCCGAGCTTGCGCAGGATCTGGGCGCAATGGGCCTGATCGCACGCGCCTCTGGTGTGGCTCACGACCTGCGCATCGATCACCCCTGGGCTCCTTACGACGTTCTTGCGACGCAACTCATCACGCAGTCTGACGGCGACGTAGCTGCGCGAGTACAGGTGCGCTTCGACGATCTCTCCGAGTCGCTGCGCCTCTGTCAGACGCTGCTCAACACGCTCGCAACAGGGCCGATTCAGGCTGAGGTCGCGGTGGCGAATTCGGATCAACTCGGCATTGCATTGATCGAAGGCTGGCGCGGGCCGGTGATGATTGCGCTCGAATGCGGCGCGCACAACTCCATCCGTCGTTGCCACGCGCACGATCCATCGTGGCAGAACTGGCCGCTGCTGGAGTACGCGATTCTGGGCAACATCGTGCCGGACTTTCCACTCATCAACAAGTCGTTCAACCTGTCCTACAGCGGACAAGACGGATGAGGCAACCATGCTAACTATTCTTTCGCGCATGATCCGCACGGGGATATTGACCGAGCCGCGCACGGAACAGAATCCCGCGCTAAGTCCGGAATCAGGTTCACGGCCGCGCACTGCCGCGCCTCTAAATGAAGACGCTGCAACGGTGGAAGCATTGCAGCGGGAGTTGTGGAAGACGCTGGGGCGCGCGCTATGCATTCGCCACGTCGATGCAGGTTCGTGCAACGGCTGCGAGTTGGAGATCAACGCGATCAACAACCCGTACTACAACCTCGAAGGCATGGGCATCAAGTTCGTCGCCAGCCCGCGTCACGCCGATCTGCTGCTGGTCACCGGGCCGGTCTCGGTCAACATGGAAGAGGCTCTGCGACGCACCTATGACGCAATGCCCAATCCCAAACTCGTCGTCGCGCTCGGCGACTGCGGAGCTTGCGGCGGCATCTTCGGCAAGAACTACGCCAGTCGCGGAGGCATCTCCAGCATCCTTCCCGTAGACCAGACGATCGCAGGTTGTCCGCCAAGTCCGGCCGCAATAATTACCGGTATTCTGCAAGCAATCTCGTCTGCTGCGCGATAATTTCAACGCCTTTGTTTGTCATTCCGCAGCAACGCGGAGAAATCCGCTTTTGTCTTCGCCTATGATACTTGCGATGCGGCCCTGCGCTTTGCGATGCGGGCGCGACGCTTCAGTTCGAGGTTGCTGAACATCGTGGTGCGGCATTTTTCCGTGCCGCAGTAGCAGTCCTGCGCCTCGTCGTCCGAGTCGTAGAGGTTGTACTCGTAGGTAAGCTCTTCTCCAGCGGCAACGTCGCGAATCGTCGAGATGTAGATGCGTCCGTCTGCGTCCTGCTCGCTCTCGCAGTTGGGGTCGCAGCAGTGGTTGAAGAACATCGGCGTACCGAAGCCGTCGATGACCTGATTGCGACCGCAGGCGAAGAGATAGGTGACGAAGCGGCCCTCGTAGCGCGCGTCGGCGACGGCCTTGGACATGCGCGGTCCATCGTACTCGCAGACGCGAACGCCCGCCTTGATGGGGCTCGTGGTGTAGCAGCCAGCGGCGTGGATCGACGAAGAGCGAACGATGAGTCCGGGAAGCATCATACTTGGCTGACTATAACAAAGATGCCGCGCGTGTGTCGCAATCGTCGTGATGCTAGCATGAGGCTTAACCCCGATCTACACGGATGGCCCCGATTTAAAGACAGAGACGGCAAGAAGGATCGCAGTTTGGTGCAGATCAAGAGCGAAGACCTTTGCGTCGCGCAGATCGTCTAAACTGAAGAGGGCGAGGAGAACGATGCGCAGAGACCTTGAAAGAGTGTTGATAGCTGGAGCCATGCTGACGTGGGCGATGACTACCTGCTTCGCGCAGACGAAAACGACCACCGACTATCCTGCGCCGTGTTCCGTGGCTCCGGTGCCTGTGCCATGCGGAAGCTCCAGTCCGGCCTCGGGCAAGACGAGTACGACGGAGAAGTTCCCCTTTCCCGGCGAACCGACCGACGGATCGACAAGTTCCTCCGCGCCCAACCTCACAGGCGTTCCGTCGCTTCCCGAACCGTCGGGCAACTCAGCCGCTCCGGCTGCAACTCCCTCTGCGCCGACGAACCCTGCGCCAAACGCGCCCGCGCCTGCATCGGGCAAGACGGCTGCGGACTTTCCCTTTCCCGATGAGTCGGAACCGAAGAGTGGCGATGCGAATGCCCCCGGCGCGACGAATGCAAACAACGCTGCAAGCTCTTCTTCCAGCAGCAGTTCCAGCGACGACGCATCTGCGCCCGATCCCGACGCAAAGCCAGACTCAGCAGCTCCGGCGATGAAGGATGAGGGCAGCGAAGGCAGTCAGGCGACTCCGGGAAGGCATCTCCTGCACCGCGTGAATCCCGTGGCGACGAAGCTGCAAACAGCCGACCAGCGCGAGGCCGAGGATCTGAGCGTCGCGCATTACTACACCCAGACCGGAGATCTACAGGGCGCGTATCTACGCAGCAAAGACGCGGTCAAGACGATCCCCGACGATCCCGCCGCGCACCTCGCGCTGGCCGAAGTCGCGCTGAAGTTGGACAAACGCGACGAGGCCATCGCCGAGTTCAACGCATGCCTCAAGTTCGACCCGACGGACAAGCAAGCCGCCACCGCGCACAAGGCTCTGGCGCGGCTGAAACCGTAGGTACGTTCTGCACTCCATCGAATGACTCGAGTTTTACCAATGGTATAGAGTTTCATGGCGCAAGAGAGAAACAGATTCCTTCGCTTCGTTACGGAATGACAAACAAAGTTGCTCCAGAGCAAGAGTGGAAACGCTCTAAAGTCCGGAGATACTACGCATGGCCTTTGCGGGAATCAGCAGCGTCAAGGCCTGTGGCACTACCTCGATCCGCACCGGCAGGGTTCCCAGCAACTCTCCATCTGCCTCCACAAACAGCCGTTCCGCCGAGACCTCCCGATTGCGGCACTCCACCGACACGCACTTCACCAACTCAATCGTGCGCGCGTAGCGATGGCGTCCGAAGATTACAGACGTTAAAAATCGCAGGTACCTTATGCGGCTGAACGTCTTGAAAGCAATCACTCGCAGCTTGCCGTTGCTGATGGAGGCTCCCGGCACCAGATTGTTCACTAGACCGCCAAAGTTGCTGATGCGCACGGCCAGCAGTTGAGAGACTTCTTCGTCTCGCGGCGTCTCGCTATCAATCTCCATAAACGATGCGGTAAACATGGGAAACGTGTAGGTCGCCCACAGACGAAGCGCCTCCACCAGATACACTACGTAACCGAACCTCTGCTTCAATCGCGAGTCCAGCCGCGAGAAGAAAAAAGCGTCCGCGCCAACTCCCGCCGCGACAATAAAATAGCGCGAGCGATCACCGCCCTCCACACTGCGATAGAAGACATGCCCCACTGAAATTCGTACCGGCGTCGCGGTCAGTAGCATCTTCACCGCCTTCACCGGCGATGACGGCAGCCCCAGATCCGTAGCCAGAGCGTTCGCCGTTCCCATGGGGATCACTCCCAGCGCGGCCGAGCCTCCAACCAGGCTCTGCAAGACCTCATGTACGGTGCCATCGCCGCCACAGGCCAGAATCGTGTCGCATCCTTCGCGCACCGCCTCTTGCGCCTGCCTTCCCGCGCTCTCTGGCGATTCGGTAGCGATGATTCTTACCTCAATCCCTGCGCCGTGGAGTGCGGCCTGCACCTCGGCAATCTGTGTCGCTCGTCGTTCAGGATGTTGCCCGGACATGGGGTTGTAGATCAGTGCGACACGACGCATCAGAGATTCCCTCCTGGCCTCTTTGGGCACTGCCTGGGCCGATCCACTCCATACTCTCACATGTTGTTTAGCAACAGATGTTTGAGGTTCAGCGGATGCAAGGGATTGCTCGCCGCTTCTTCCTTTCAGAGCCTTCGGCGGGAGTGTTCTGTGCAGACTGGAGCAACGTGGCTTTAATACAGTCACTCTGGTTTTGATCTAGCCGGATCGAAAGAACGACAGAGATTCTGAGCTTCGCTCAGAATGACGCCTCAAAGAAAGGAATGATGCCTCAAGGGGTGGATGCCATCCTTCCGGGGATTGGAGGTCAGGCGGCAGGGGTGACGCAGTGGGCGTCGAAGGCGCGGGTCAGTTCTTGGGCGATGGCTGGGGCGGTTGAGGTTTCGATGGCGGAGCGCTGCATCAGGTAAACGAGCTGGCCGTCGCGCAGGATGGCGATGGCGGGAGAGGTGGGAGGGTTTCCGGCGAAGTAGCTGCGGGCGCGCTCGGTGGCCTCGGCATCCTGTCCGGCGAAGACGGTGAGGGCGTGGTTGGGCTTGATGTCGTGTTGCAGGGCGAGGCGCACAGCGGGACGCATCTTGCCAGCAGCGCATCCGCAGATGGAGTTGACGACCAGCAGGGTGGTTCCGGACTGCGCCAGTGCGGAATCGACCTCGGCGGCGGTGCGAGCCTCGGCGAGGCCGGCCTTGGTCAGTTCTTCGCGCATGGGAATCAGCATGATCTCTGGGTACATGGAATCTCCTCCGGGTTTTCTACGGGCAAAATTGTCTCTCAGTGAGCTATTGCAGCACTGATTAAATGGATGAGTCAGAGGGTGTGCCGGATGCATTACTTCTGATAAACGAGAAGTTGCAATACTCTAGGAGACGTGACGATTCTTGAAAATATTTCTTTGGCTAAATACACCACGCTGGGCGTGGGCGGAGCGGCTCGCTGGTTTGTCGAGGCAGACGGCGACGAGGAGATTCTGGCGGCGGTGCGTTTTGCCCGTGCGCAGGGCGTGGGGCACTTCCTGCTGGGCGGAGGAAGCAACCTGCTGGTGAGCGACGAGGGATACAGCGGCGTGGTGATCCACATGGCCAAGTCTGGACTGGCCTGGGTGGACGAGGGCGATGGGTTCGCCTGCATTCTTGCCGGAGCCGGAACCGAATGGGATCAGGTAGTGCAGCTTGCGGTGGAGAAGAACTGCTCCGGGATTGAGTGCCTTGCAGGGATTCCGGGCAGTGTGGGAGCCTCGCCGGTGCAAAATATTGGAGCGTATGGGCAGGAGGTCTCGCACAGCATTCTGAACCTGCGCGCGCTGGATCTGGAGACGGAGAAGGTCGTCGATATTTCGGCCAGCGAGTGCGGCTTTGGCTATCGGCGCAGCCTGTTCAACTCGACTCAGAAGGGGCGGTACGCAATTACGCGCGTGGTCTATTCGTTGAAGATAGGAGGCGCGCCGTGGCTGGAGTATCGCGATGTAAAGCAATACTTTGCCGAGCGCGGCGGAGTCCAACCGTCGCTGGCGGAGGTGGCCGCCGCAGTGCGGGAGATTCGCGCGCGCAAGGGAATGCTGTACGCCGAGGACGATCAGGACTCGCATAGCGCGGGATCGTTCTTCAAAAATCCAGTGGTGCGAGCCGATGCGGTGGCTGGGCTGGCGGCGTTGGCGGGATGTGGCGCCGAGGAGGTGCCGCAGTATCCGACGGGGGATGCGGCAAGGGTGAAGCTGTCGGCGGCCTGGCTGATCGAGCGGTCGGGCTTTACCAAGGGCCTTGCCATGGGGCGAGCGGCTCTGTCGAGCAAGCACGTTCTGGCGATTGTGAATCGCGGCGGAGCGACGGCGGGCGAGATCGTTGACCTGCGCGATGCGGTTCTGGATGGCGTACAGGCGCGGACGGGGATTCGCCTGGAACAGGAGCCAGTGTCGCTGGGATTTGCGCCGCCGAGTTAAAGCGCTCTGATTGAATTGGCGGAGTTTGTGGGGTTGCGCGGAGATTTTTTGGGCGGATTCGTCCTCATGCGATAGGCTAATAGGCAAGACCATGAGCGCGACACATCAACTACGATGCACCAACTGCGGCACACGGATCGCAGCAGAGGCGGTTCGCAGCGACTTTCGCTGTCCGGATTGCAAGGGACTTTATGAAGTGATCTATCCCTGGAGCGAGGGATGGAGCGCGGAGACGACGGCGAGCGCCGAGGTACGAGCGACCGATCCGGTTCGGCTTCCCAATCCCGGCGGACTGCGCCACCTGTGGCAGGAGCGCAAGACCTCGACCATGGGCGTCGATCAGAGCGGAGTCTGGCGGTTCCGCGAGATGCTGCCCTTCATGCGCGACGTGGAGAAGGTCGTCACGCTGCGCGAGGGCAATACGCCGCTGTATGAAATGCCTCGCTGCGCGGAGATCGCCGGCGTGGACTGGCTCTTCGCCAAGCATCAGGGGATGAATCCCACCGGCTCGTTCAAGGACACGGGAATGACGGCGGCGCTGTCGGTGGCCGTGGAACGTGGCTTTGAGTGGGTGGCCTGCGCCTCGACCGGAAACACCTCCGCCGCGATGGCTGCCTATGCCGCACGCGCCGGACTGCGCTCGATCGTCTTCATTCCCGAGGGCAAGATCGCCTGGGGCAAGCTGTCGCAGTCGATGGACTACGGCGCGCTGACGATTCAGTTGAAGACGGACTTCGACGGCTGCCTGAAGCTGTTGACCAAGCTCGTCCAGCAGTTCCCGATCTACCTGCTTAACTCAGTCAACCCCTATCGGCTGGAGGGTCAGAAGACCCCGGCGATGGAGATTCTGGAGCAGTTGGAGTGGCAGGTTCCAGAGCATCTGGTGGTTCCCGGCGGAAACTTGGGCAACTCGTCGGCGCTGGGCAAGGGTTTTCTGGAGATGAAGCATCTGGGGCTGATCTCTCGCGTGCCGAAGATCCATGTGATTCAGGCGCAGGGAGCGAACCCGCTCTATCGCTGGTACAACGACGCGAACAAGTCGATGCAGCCGGTGTCGGCGCATACGCGGGCGACGGCGATCCAGATCGGCAATCCGGCGAGCTGGCTGAAGGCTTCGCGCGTGATCGAAGAGACTGGCGGATGGTGCGAGCAGGTCAATGAGCAGGAGATTGCGCTGGCCAAAGCACAGATCGGAGCCGAGGGAGTGGGCTGCGAGCCGGCCTCCGCCGTGACGCTGGCCGGACTGAAGAAGCTGGTGGCGCAGGGACGAGTGACGCGCGAGGAGCGTGTGGTTCTGCTGCTGACGGGGCACACGCTGAAGGACTCGCAGTACACCATCGACTTCCACAAGAACGAGTTGCTGACGGCGGAGGAGACGGCTGGAGCGACCGACGTCGAACGCGCGCAGCATGATGCGCTACGCAAGCCACCGATGGTTCTGGAAGCCGACGAGTCGGTGATTATAAAGGCGCTGACGGCGCGGATGGCTACGGTCGGAGCGCGATGAGCGAGAGCGCAGGGATGGATTCGGGCCTGATTGCAGGGGAGATCGCGGGGAAGCCGATTGCAGGCGTTCGTCTGCGGCTGCCTGCCACCTCGGCGAATCTTGGGCCGGGATTCGATGCGGTGGGGCTGGCGATGGGGTTGGCGCTGACCATCGACGCGACGGTGCATACGCCGGGTGGTCAGGAGTTGACGATTGTGGCGACCGGGCGCGATGCGGGGCGATGTTCGCGCACCAAGAACAACATGATCTTCGAGACCTATCGCGATCTGTTGCAGCGCGCTGGTCGCACTGTGCTGCCGCTTGGTCTGCGGATTCACAACGAGATTCCGCTGGGGATGGGTTGTGGGTCGAGCGCGGCGGCGTTGCTGGCGGGAGTCCTGTTGGCCAATCACTTCGGCGAGCTGGGCTGGAGCCTGCACACCTGCATGGAGGAGGCCTGCCGACGCGAAGGGCATCCCGACAATGTGGCGGCCTGCGCACTGGGATTTTTGACGGCCTCGGCGGTCTCCGATGGCTCGGTGGTTGCGGCGACCTGCGGCGAGGAATTGAAGTGGAAGCTGCTGTTGGCGCTGCCCTCGGCGAGTCTGGCGACAGAGAAGGCAAGGGCGTTGCTGCCTGTGAATTACAGTCGGGCCGACGCCGTGGCAAACGTGCAGAGGACGGCGCTGCTGATCTCGGCCTTCGCGCTGGGACGCGGCGATCTGCTGCGCGTGGCGATGCAGGATCGGCTGCATCAGCCCTATCGCATGGAGGTCTGCCCGCTGCTGCCGCTCCTGCTGCCGATGGCCGGAGAGCCGGGAGTTCTGGGCGTGGCGTTGAGCGGCGCTGGGCCGGGAGTGCTGCTGGTGGTCGAGGCCAAGGCTGCGGTGGACGAGATCGTCATGCGGATTCGCAGCGTGGCCGGAGATCCGGCGCTGGAGATTGTTGAGACGCGGATTGGTTCAGGCGCTTTGCAATCTCCTCTTCCGCTACAGGTCTCTCGTTTGTAAGGAACCTCCACGGAGATTTGCAGATGTCTGCTGCGCACGCAGCATAGTTCCGCTCACATGTTTCACACGCTATTGCAACGACGGATGGATGCCGATAGAGGCACAAGAGGCTTGCGGCAGAGAACGTAGAACGGGCTTTTGACTATAGAACTTTTACTGCATTGCTATGGATCATAATTCTTTGTCATTCCGCAGCGAAGCGAAGGAATCTGCTTTTCTCGTTACGCTACGGTCTATGCCATAGGGGCGGAATGCTCTAGTTTCTGGCAGAATCTTCTGCCCTTGTCTGGTTGACTCACCCGACTTTCGCTGGCTGCATCGAGCGGGATGCGGCACGGCATAGGTTCTACGCCATGCGTGTGCAGAGTTCATTACAGAGTGGTCGAGAACGGCGGAGTCTCCTCCTCAGACGCTGCATGGCTGAGTTCTGCGAGGCGGTACGGCTGCGAGCCTTTCTGGGTGTGCTGTTGCTCCTCGGCCTCGTAAGCGCATCGGTTCAGGGAGCGAGCCTGAGTGCGGCGTGGACTGCGGTGGGGCCAGCGCAGATTGCCAGCCAGCGCTACGGCACGGTCAGCGGGCGAGTGACGGCGGTGGCGATTGATCCGGTGGACTCGACCGGCAACACGGTCTATGTGGGGACGACCGGCGGCGGAGTATGGAAGTCGACCAACGCGGCAGGGCTAGCGGCGAGCGTAACCTTTGCTCCGCTGACCGATACGCTGTCGGTCTTCAGCGCGAACGCGGGAACGGCGGTGATGCCATCGCTGACGATTGGCGCGCTGAGCGTGAGTCAGGCGAGCGGTCTCGACGTAATTCTGGCCGGAACGGGCGACCCGAACGACGCGGCGGACTCCTACTACGGCGAGGGGATTCTGCGCTCGACCGATGGCGGCGTAACCTGGACGCTGGTGCAGCAGTCCAGCGATAGTCCCGCAGCCAATCACTCCTTCGTAGGACTGAGCGTGGCGGGATTTGCGTGGAGCAGCGCATCGCCGGGACTGGTGGTTGCGGCGCTCTCGCAGTCCGAAGAGGGAGTGCTGGTCAACGCGCCCAACACGTCCTACAGCGTAATGGGGCTTTACTACTCGGCCGACGCGGGCGTGACCTGGCAGATGGCGACGATCAAGGATGGAAGTCAGACGGTGCAGCAGGCCTCCTCTGCGGCGTATCCGGGAAACGCCGCGACGGCGGTGGTCTGGAACCCGGTGCGGCAGATGTTCTACGCGGCGGTGCGCTATCACGGATACTATCAATCGTCCGACGGCGTGGCCTGGACGCGGCTGGCCAATCAGCCGGGAACGGGGCTGAGCACGACGGCTTGCCCGACCAATCCCAACGCGACCGGCAGTTCCGCTTGCCCGATCTTTCGCGGCGCGCTGGCCGTGCAGCCGACGACCGGAGACACCTTCGCGCTGACGGTGGATGCGAACAATCTCGATCAGGGACTGTGGCAGGACGTGTGCGGGCTTTCGGGATCGAACTGCGTGCAGAGTCCCATTGCGTTCGGGAGCCATCTGAACTCGACCGCGCTGGAGGTGGGTAGCGGAGGTGCGCCTACGACGATTGCGCAGGGCGATTACAACCTGTCGCTGGCGGCGGTGGCGACGGGCACGGGTTCGAGTGCGGACACGCTGCTCTTTGCCGGAACCATGGATCTCTACCGCTGCTCGCTGGCCGCTGGATGCGCGGTGTTGCGCAACACGACCAACGCGAACAATGGATGTACCAATCCGGCGATGGTCTCCCCGTCGCAGCACGCCATCGCCACGCTGGCAGGCGCAGGAATGGGAAACACTCCAGCGCTGGTCTATGTGGGCAACGACGGCGGTCTGTGGCGCTCGCTCGACGGCGTGGATCAGCAGCAGGCGGCTTGCTCGTCGGACGACGCAAACCACTTTCAGAATCTGAACGGCGGGCTGGGTTCGCTGGCCGAGGTGGTCAGCTTCGCGCAGCATCCAAGCGATCCAGCGACTCTTCTGGCCGGTCTGGGCGCGAACGGAACCGTCGGCACAGGCGCGGCGGCTGCGACTGCGGCTTGGCCGCAGATTGCAGCAGGCGAGGGCGGAACGGTCGCCATCGACCAGAGCACTCCGCAGAACTGGTACGTCTCGACCGAGTCCGGCGTGAGCCTCCGCACCTGCGGCAGCGGGAGTAGCTGCGCGGCGGCGAACTTTGCTGGCTCGCCGACCATCGGCTATGCGCAGGTGGACAGCGACGCCTCGCTGATCTACGAGCCGTTCCTGCTCGATCCGGCACTGACCAGCGAGGTCTTGATCGGCACGTGCAGAGTCTGGCGCGGGCTGGCCGAGAGCGGCGCGGGCTGGCCGGGGTCGAGCAACATCAGCACAATGTTTGCTGGGCCGCAGAACGCGGCCTGCAACGCGACAAACAATGCGATGGTGCGTTCGCTGGCGGCGGGCGGGCCTGCGAGCGGCGTTTCGGCGGTGCAGAATGCCGGTTCGACCGTGCTGTATGCAGGCATGGCGGGAACCTACGACGGCGGGTCAAGCGTCCCCGGCCATCTCTTCGCGAACTACGCGGCGGGCGGTGCGAACAGCAACTCGACCTGGACAGACGTGGCCAAATCGACGGTGAGCAATGTTACCGGCGGGGTATTCAATCCCGGCGGATTCGATCTCTCGTCCGTCGTGGTCGATGCACACGACGCGACCGGGATGACGGTCTATGCGACGGTCGAGGGCTTCAGCGGCAATGGCGTAAACGCCGCGCATGTGTACCGCTCCACCAACGGCGGCGCGAGTTGGGCCAACATCAGCAGCAATCTGCCGAACTCTCCGGCGAACGGACTGGTGGTCGATCCGAACGACGCGAACACGCTCTACGTTGCGATGGATGCAGGCGTATACGCCACGACGGCGGTAACGACTTGCGCGACCGCGACGGTGAACTGCTGGGGCGTCTACGGAACCAGCCTGCCCAATGCGCCAATCGTCTCGCTGGCTGCTGCGGCGAAGATGGCTACCGGCGATGGTCGCTTCGGCGAGCTGCGCGCGGCGACCTACGGACGCGGCATCTGGCAGATTCCGCTGCTGACGGCGGCGTATCCAGCGGCACCCGCGATGACGCTGAACCCGACCAGCCTGAGCTTTGCCGCGCAGGCGGTGGCGACGGCGAGTGCGGCACAGGCGATTACGGTGACGAACTCCGGCAATGCTTCGCTGAGCATCGCGTCGCTTGCGACCTCGGGCGACTTCAGCGAGACCGATAACTGCGTTGGATCTGCGATTGCTGTGAATGCGAGTTGCACAGTGCAAGTGAAGTTTCTGCCAGCGCAGACGGGCGCTCGCACGGGCCTGCTGACGATCTACGGCAATGTTGCGGGCGGTCAGGCGACGGTTGCCCTGTCCGGCGTGGGGACGACGGCGGCGTCGATTGCTCTGAGCCCGATTACGCTGACCTTTGCGACGACCAACGTGGGCGCGACCAGCGCGGCGCAGAGCATCGCCATCTCGAACACGGGCGGCCTTCCGGCGACGTTACAGACGCCGACGATTACGGGCGACTTCCTCCTCTCGGCGAATACTTGCGGAACGACGCTGGCAGCCAACAGCGGATGCACCGTCTCCATTGAGTTTCAGCCGACGGCCTCCGGCACGCGCACTGGCTTCTTCAGCATCGCCGACAGCGTGGGGACGCAGACCGCATCCTTGAGCGGCGTAGCGCAACTGCCCGCGACCGATGCGCTGACACCGCTGGCCCTCACCTTCGCCGCGCAGCAGTTGAATACGACCAGCGCGACGCAACAGGTAACGCTGACCAACAGCGGCGATGTGGCGCTGACGTTGATCTCGGCGGTGATTGCCAGCGGCGACTTCAGCGTCGTCAACGGCTGCGGAAGCTCGCTGATCGGACACTCAAGCTGCTCGCTGGTGGTGACATTTATTCCGAAGAACATTGGCGCGGAGACGGGCGTTCTGGCCGTCTCCGACACATACCGCAGCCAGACGGTGACGCTGAGCGGAACCGGAGTCGCCCCCGCCGGAGTCTCGCTTGCGCCGGTCTCGACGCTTGCCTTCGCGGCTACGGGAGTGGGTCTTAGATCGCCAGCGCAGACGGCAACTCTGACCAACAACGGCGGGATGCCGTTGACGATTCAGAGCATTACGACGACCGGAGACTTCGCCATCGTCGCGGGCGGCAACACCTGCGGGACAAGTCTTTCGGTTGGCGCGGCGTGTACCGTGCAGATCGTCTTTGCGCCCACGGCGACCGCTGCGCGCGCTGGTACCTTCACCGTGACAAACAACGCAGCCTCGTCGCCGCAGAGCCTGCAGTTGACAGGAACCGGCGTGGACTTCGCGCTGGCCGCAAACGGCAGTCCGACGGCGACGATCTCGCCGGGCAGCAATGCGGTTTATCCGCTGCTGCTCAGCTCGGCGGCGGGAGTTCCGGGAATGACGATATTTACCTGCGCACCGATTCCGGCCCATGCGACCTGCGTAGTCAATCCGGCTACAGCAACACTGGGCGCGACAACGCCGATCACGGTCACGGTTGCGACCAGCGTTGCCGGGGCGGAGCTGCTCTGGCCGGAGATTCCCGGCAAGTCGCCGCTGGTCTGGCTCGCGCTGCTGCTGCCCGTGGGATTATTTGGGATGGGACGACGACGCATACTGCGAGTTAGCGCATTTGTTGCGCTGTGCTGCGTTTTGGCGGTCGCGGGATGCGGCAACTCGCGGATGATTCCACAGAGTACTTCGGGCGGCGGTGGTACGACTCCGACGCCGAGCGGAACCTATAATTTTGTGGTCTCAGCGACCAGCACCGGACTGACGCGCAGCGTGAACCTGACGCTGATCGTGCAGTGATTCCGTAGAACTATTTCATTAGCATTGCTCATGCGGATTGGCCGGCGCTGACGCCGGAGGACCAGGCCCACTGGAAGTTGTAGCCGCCGAGATGGCCGGTGACGTCGACGACCTCGCCGATGAAGTAGAGGCCGGGGACGGTGCGGCTCTGCATGGTCTTCGCGTCGAGCTGGTCGGTGTCTACGCCTCCGACGGTGACCTCGGCCTTGGCATAGCCCTCGGTTCCGGCGGGCGTGATGCGCCAGGCGTGAAGCTCTCGCTCCATCTCGGCCAGCGCGGTGTTGGGCAGCGCGTTCGACTGCGCCGCGTGAGCTTCAGGAGCGTGCAGCGCGAGCCAGCGATTGGCCAGACGCGACGGCAGGACGGCGCGCAGAGCCTGATCCGCAGCGGCAAGGTCACGGCGAGCCTGCGGGCGAAGCAACGGAGCGAAGACGCGCAGCGCTTCGGCCTGCTCGCTTGCAGAATTCCTGCCGCGCGTCGTGGCGAAGTTCCGCGCGGCATCGAGCGCAGGCTCCGGCGCGAGGTCGAGTTCGATAGACTCCCCTGGTCGCCAGTAAGAGGAGATCTGTAGAATCGCCGGGCCGCTGAGTCCGCGATGGGTGATGAGCATCTTCTCGCGAAAGGTGCTTCGCACGGATCTCGAAGTGTTTCGCACCGTTCTTGAAGGGCTGCCTTCGGCGGAGACTACAACCTCGGCGGCGAGGCCGGGAAGATCGCACCAGTCGGCCTGATCCTGCGGGTTGAAGACCAGCGGAACCAGGCCAGGGCGCGTCTCGACGATGCGGTGACCGAACTGCGCGGCCAGCTCATAGCCGAGCGCGGTTGCGCCCATCTTCGGGATCGAAAGACCTCCGGTGGCGACGACCAGCGAGGCTGCGGAGAACGTACCCGCGGAGGTCTCCACGCGGAAGCGGGAGTCGGCCTGCGCGACGGCGAGGATGCGCGTTGCAGTCTGAATGCGGACTGTGGCTTCGGCGCACTCACGCAGCAGGAGATTGAGAATCTGCTGCGCGGAGCGGTCGCAGAAGAGCTGGCCGAGCGTCTTCTCGTGATATGCAACGTCGTGTTTCTCGACCAGCGCAATAAAATCCTGCGGCGTGTAGCGGGCCAGCGCCGACTTGACGAAGTGCGGATTGGCGCAGAGGTAGTTCTCCGGCGCGGCGTTGCGATTGGTGAAGTTGCAGCGTCCTCCGCCAGAGATCAGAATCTTTTTGCCCGGGCCTTCGGCGTGATCCAGCACAAGAACGCGGCGCCCACGGCGACCGGCCTCGATGGCGCAGATCAGTCCGGCGGCTCCTGCGCCGAGGATCAGGACGTCTACTTCGGAGATGGGATTCATGCTTGGCAAAGGATAGTTGCTCGATCTTACAACGCGGGTCTCAAAATCTGTCTATCAACTCGACGGATCTATCGATTCGGCGATGCGTTGGAGGACAGAATCCTTATTCCTGAGATAAAGCCGCGCCCTTCCAACGCAAGGAGTTTATTGTAGCCTGTGAAATTGCAAAACATAGAGCGGTTTAGGAATTGGTGTAGACCCCATTATTTGTTATTCCGTAGCGAAGCGAAGGAATCTAATTTTTTCCTGTTTCATAACGGTCTACACCATTGCCCAAAATATCATTGCCCAAAATGCTCTAATGGGAGGAGTTTGATCTATAGAATGATTACGCGAAGTTGTGAGAGGGTTTCAGCGGGTTCAAAGATTTGAGTATTTCGGAATGGGGTAGACCGTTGTGAAACGAGCAGCAGCAGATTCCTTTGCTTCGCTATGGAATGACAACAAATTGGACTATAGCAATTTGGAAAAGTTCTAAACCGATCCAGAGAGGAAATGGAGAACGATGAAGATCGATACAAAAGATTTTTGTGTGCGTGAGGGATCAAAGGTCAATCTCAAGAAGTGGCCGACGACGAGCAAGCCCGTCTTCTCCTCGAAGGAGGAGTACAAGAGGCTGTTGGAGAAGCATGTGGCGCAGTTGAGCGATTTGCAGGAGTTGCACGCCGCCTCGGCCAAGACTGCGCTGTTGCTGATCTTTCAGGGGATGGACGCGGCAGGCAAGGACGGCGCGATTCGCCATGTAATGTCTGGCGTGAATCCGCAGGGATGCGAGGTTTCGAGCTTCAAACAGCCCAGTGCAGCGGAGTTGCAACACGATTTTATGTGGCGCTCGACGCAGCGGCTGCCAGAGCGCGGGAGGATCGGCATCTTCAACCGTTCGTACTACGAGGAGGTGCTGGCGGTGCGGGTGCATCCCGAACTGCTGGCCAACGAGGGGTTGAGCGACGAGGCGCGCGATAAGAACTTCTGGAAGAAACGCTATCGCTCGATTGTGGATGCGGAAGAGCATTTGCATCGCAATGGCACACGGATTGTGAAGATCTTTCTCCACCTCTCGGAGGAGGAGCAGAGGAAGCGTTTCCTGGCGCGGATCGACGCTCCAGAGAAGAACTGGAAGTTCAGCATCTCGGACATTCACGAGCGCAAGTTCTGGAAGCAGTATCAGGAGGCCTTCGGCGAGTGTTTGCAGGAGACCAGCACCGAACACTCGCCCTGGTATGCCGTTCCTGCGGACGATAAGGAGAATGCGCGATTGATTATCTCGCAGATCGTATTGAATGCGCTGCGCGGAATGAAGATGGCATACCCCAAGACGACCGATGAGCGGCGGGCTGAGCTGTTGGAGATACGCAAGCATTTGGTGTAGTGTCTGGTGTCTCTGCCTAGCTGCCTAGCTGCCGGGGCCGTGGGCAGGCTTTCCTTCTTGCACGTAGTTGCGGTTCCACTTGGGAATCTCGACGACGTAGGTTCCGGGCTTCTCAATGACGGCCTGACAGCCGAGGCGCGAGTTCAGTTCGATGCCGGCGGCGGTGTCCATGCGGTCGAGTTCGAGTTCCTCCGGTTCGCTGATT
Organism: Acidobacteriaceae bacterium; assembly: GCA_031296325.1. GTDB lineage: Bacteria > Acidobacteriota > Terriglobia > Terriglobales > Acidobacteriaceae > Edaphobacter. Next base: position 57,606 of record JARLFY010000004.1, read on the forward strand.
CCCTCCGCGCCCTGCTTCACGTGCAGATGGCATGTGGTGCAGGCGCAGACTCCGCCGCAGGCGTGGTCGAGGAAGATGCCGTAGTTCTCCGCCACGTCGAGGAAGGACATCGGCTGGCCGTGGCCCTTATAGGGAAGCGTGTCGAAGGCAAACTCGACCGTGCGGCCCTCGGGCAAGAAGGTGACCCGCACCATTCCCTCGGCGGCGGGCTTCGATAGATCGACTTCAGGCGAGACAACTGGATCGGACATGGATCCTCCAAAACTTAACACCGATTAACACCGATGGCACCGATTAGAAGCAAGACCGACCACGGATTGCACGGATAAGAACGGATTAAAGGCAAAGACAGAACCGTGTAATAGAGCAGTTCCCATAGATGGGGTGTGCCGTCGTCGAATGCAGCAAAGCAGATTCCTCCGCTTTGCTACGGAATGACAAACAAAGTGCTACGGAATGACAAACAAAGTGATTCGCTGTAATTCAGAAAAGCATCTATATGGATTACAGGTAATTGCAACAAGATTCAAGTAGTTGGAATTCCAGCCTCGCTTTACAGAAATATTGCCTTTGAATCCGTTTTTATCCGTGTAAACCGTGGTTGGTCTTGGTTTTAAATCGGTGCCATCGGTGTAAATCGGTGTTAAGACTTTTCTTCGCTTACTGCATCCTCTTCAAACTGGGCCTTGGCGAAGGCGTGGGGGGCGGTGGGCGCGACGCCCATGCTGGCGTCGGCGGCGTTCATTGTCTGGCCCTTCATAGCGCCCATGACCTCTGTGTCCATCATCAGCTCGGCGAAGCGGCGGGTGGCCTTGTCGAGCCGCTCGATGCTCTGGCGAGTGGTGCGGTAGTCGCTGCCTGCAAGCGTGGACTTCAACTCGCTCACCCCGGCTGCGATCTGCTCTAATTCTTCCGCCGTAAGTTGCTGCCATGCTGCGTGGCTGACGCCTTTGGCGACGGCTGCGAGGATCGTCTCGGCCTCATTGCGCGCCTCGATGAGTTGGCGTGCGTCCAGGTCTTCCTCGGCATTGTCGAACGATGCGAGAATCATCGTCTCGACCTGCTCGTCGGTCAGTCCATAGGTTGGCTTGACCTCGATGACGGCCTCCTGACCGCTGCGCTGTTCGCGCGCGCTGACGTGCAGGATTCCGTTGGCGTCGATCAGGAAGTGAACCTCAATGCGCGGCAGTCCGGCGACCATCGGAGGAATGCCCTTCAGGTCGAAGCGGGCCAGTGAGCGGCAGTCCTTGGCCAGTTCGCGTTCGCCTTGTACAACGTGGATCGCCACGTTGGTCTGGCCGTCGACGCCGGTGGTAAAGTGTTCGACCGCGCTGGCCGGGATCGTCGAGTTGCGCTCGATGATGCGCGCAACCACTCCGCCGAGCGCCTCGATGCCCAGCGAGAGCGGAGTCACGTCGAGCAGAAGAACGTCGTCCAGCGCCGAACCCTCCATCGCTCCGCCAGCGAGGATCTGCGCCTGCACTGCCGCGCCAAGGGCTACAACCTCGTCGGGATTCAGGTCGGTGTGCGGCTTCTTGCCGCGAGGAGCGAGTTGGAAGATCTCATCCACCAGCGCGCGAACCGCAGGGATGCGCGTCGATCCGCCGACCAGCACGACCTCGTCGATTGCGTCTGCCGTGAGCTTCGCGTCCTTCAACGCCTGTCGACACGGACCCGCCGTGCGCGCGACGATCGGCGCAATGAGCTGGTCGAACTGTGCGCGGGTAATCTCTCGCGTGTAACGCTTGCCGTTCGGCAGAGCCACATCCAAAACGGTGGAATCGGCTTGCGAGAGCGCAATTTTGGCCTCGATGACGGCCTTGCGCACGGCCTGCACCAGCTCTCCGCTGTGCTTGGCTGCATTGCCCATGGTGAGATCGGCGTCGCCTGCAATGTCGTCGAGCGCAATCGCGATCAGAAGATTGTCGATGTCGTCGCCGCCCAGATGCGTGTCTCCGCCCGTGGCTACGACCTCGAAGATTCCCTCGTGCAGTTTGAGGATGGAGACGTCGAAGGTACCGCCGCCAAAGTCGTAGACCGCGATGAGTCCGTCGCGATTTTTGTCCAGACCATAGGCCAGCGCGGCGGCGGTCGGCTCGTTGACCAGACGCAGAACTTCAAGCCCAGCGATGCGCCCCGCGTCCTTGGTGGCCTGCCGCTGCGCATCGTTGAAGTAGGCCGGAACGGTGATGACGGCTTTGGTGACCGGTGCGCCGAAGAACCGCTCGGCGTTCTTCTTCAACTGCTGCAAAACATACGCCGAGATCTCTGGCGGCGTGAGTTCCAGTCCGCCTACGCGCAGCTTCAGCACGTCGCCCGGCTGTAGTCCGTCGACCAGCTTGAAGTGGAAGAGCTTCAACTCCTCCTGTACGTCCTCGACGCCGCGACCCATCAGTCGTTTGGCGGAATAGACTGCGCTGGAGGCGTCGGTCAACAGCGTTCCGCGCGCCGCATTGCCGACGACGAAGCCGCGCTCCGAGTCGAATGCAACGACAGACGGAACCAGCCGATCACCGTCCTCGCCGGGAATGATCGTCGGCTGATTGCCCTGCATGAAGGCGACCAAGGAGTTGGTGGTTCCCAGATCGATGCCGACTACGCGTACCGTGCTCTCATCCGCCATGCCTTGCCTGTCCCCCGCGCTCTGCGCCGCGCCTGAATAGCCCAGCGTAGATTGGATGTGTTGCGGCGCCAGTCGATTCCGCGCCAGTCTCTATTGTCCTACATGGGCGTTGCTGCGCGCTCAGGAAAAAGGCTTAACACTGATTTATACCGATGGCATCGATTTAAAACCAAGACCAAGACCGACCACGGATTACACGGATAAAGACGGATTAAAGCATTTTAGTAATTGCTTTAGACCGGTTTGTTTTCATTCCTTGACTCGTTTGTCATTCCATAGCGAAGCGAAGGAATCTGCTTTTGCTCGCTGCACGACGGTCTACACCATTACCGAAAATGCTCTGCGGGCAAGGACGAAACGGTGCCATAAATGAATTGAAGACAACTGTAGCGGGAGGCAAGTCGTTGGGACTTGAATCTCCCCTAACAGAAGGAAGGCATGCCTTTAAATCCGTTTTTATCCGTGTAATCCGTGGTCTGCTTTGGTTTTAAATCGGTGCCATCGGTATAAATCGGTGTTAAGCCTTATCTTTTGGGCCTTCCATCCCGATGAGGGCTACAGGAAGGCGACCGACTGGATTCCGGCGATGTCGAAGCGCTTGCGGCAGCGGATGTTCTTGCATCCGAGGACGTCGTCGGTGCGCACCATGTAGCTCTGTGCCTTGGCGAAGCGTGCTCGGTCGCGCTCGTCGGCGTTGCGCGGAAGCTGCGCCTTCTTGCGTCGGACGAGCCAGCCGATCTGATATTCGCCCGACTGGCCGCAGTGCGGACAGGTCATGGTGTGGGTGCGTTGTTCGGGGCGTTCGTCAAAAAAATCGCGTTCTTCCATAAGTAGTTTCCCCTCCCGGAATCGGCTGCCTGCAAGTGATCTGCATCTGCGCGGATTCCCGGGCGTACTGGTTCGTAAAAAGTATTGCATAATTGGGGACTACAGCGCAGGACGATCTCAGCCACGCGCGCAGAGGAGCAGGGAAGCGAGATGAGCAAGGCGAAGAAACAGGTCTTCTCCGTAGTGAAGGCGGTCAAGGAGAACGCGCGCACTCGCGTCGGCCCGGTGCCGCCCGAGCGCGTGATCCCCGATCCCAAGCAGAAGCTCGCCGCCAAGCCGAAGCACAAAAAGACGTTGGCCGATCTGTTGAGCGGTGGTTCTGAGGGTGACGAAGAATGAGTTCGGCGTAATTCTGTAAACTGGAAGGATGAGTCAGCAGGAAATAGTCCTGATCTTGTTTCAGGTGTTTGTACTGGTGTTGGCGTTCTCGGTGCATGAGAGCGCGCATGCCTATGTGGCGTTTCGTCTGGGCGATCCGACGGCCTACATGCTGGGGCGCGTCTCGCTGAATCCGGCCAAGCACCTCGACCCTCTGGGTTCGGTGGTTCTGCCGCTGATCTCGCTGGTCTACGGCGGCTTCCTCATCGGCTGGGCCAAGCCCTGTCCGGTGACGATACGCAACTTCCGCCACTACAAGCGCGACGATATTCTGGTCTCGCTGGCAGGCCCGGCCAGCAACCTCGCCATGGCCACGATCGCTCTGGTTCTTCTGGTGATTCTGCGACATGCAGGCGGAGCTACGGCGATCGACGCCGCCATGCTTATGGCACAGCATTTCCCCGTAGACAGCAGTGCGTTGCCTCTGTTTCCCGTGGCGATGCTCTTCTACTATGGCGTTACGATCAATCTTCTACTCTTTGTCTTCAACCTGATACCGATTCCGCCGCTTGATGGCAGCCATGTACTGCGCCAGTTTCTGCCCTACCGCGTGGAGCAGATCTACGATCAGGTTGGGCGCTATGGACTCCTGTTGATCTTCTTTTTTGGCGGACGAATGATTCTGGGAACCTTCTACTACCCGCTGCTGAACCTCTTCGATGGCTTGTTGCGGTCGCTGTAGAGACGCCTGATCCTGTACCCTTTTGATTGAGAAAAATTATGAGCGAAGTGACGAATCAAACTGCACCGAAGCGCGTACTCAGCGGCATGAGGCCGACCGGCAAGCTGCATCTGGGCAACTACATGGGCGCGCTGAAGAACTGGGTCGCGCTACAGAACGAGACCAACGTAGACGGCTCGCCGAAGTATGAGTGCTACTTCTTCATCGCCGACTGGCACGCCCTGACCACCGACTACGCCGACACCAGCGAGTTGCCGACGAACGTGCAGGACGTCTTGCTGGACTTTCTGGCGGCAGGACTGGACACGAAGCGGTCTACGATCTTTCTCCAGAGCGAGGTTCCGGCTCATGCAGAGCTGACGATGCTGCTGGGAATGATTACGCCGCTGAGCTGGCTGGAGCGCGTTCCGACCTACAAGGATCAGCAGGAGCAGCTCAAGGAGAAGGATCTTGCGACCTTCGGATTCCTTGGCTATCCGGTGATGATGAGCGCCGACATTCTGGTCTATCAGACGGACTTCGTTCCGGTCGGGCTGGATCAGGAGGCGCACGTCGAGATCACCCGCGAGATCGCGCGGCGGTTCAATCATATATACAGCAACGGAGATCAGGAGATTCTGCCGGAGCCGAAGACTTTGCTGACGCCTTCGCCGAAGCTGCCCGGGACGGATGGACGGAAGATGTCCAAGAGCTACAAGAACACGGTTCTACTCTCGGACTCTGAAGCCGACCTTCGCGCCAAGCTGAAGACCATGGTGACCGATCCGGCGCGCATTCGCCGCACGGATGTGGGCAACCCCGACGTCTGCCCGGTCTTCGACTTGCACAAGGTCTTCTCCGGCGAGGAGATACAGCAAAGCGTCCGTGTGGGATGTACTACCGCAGGGATAGGTTGCATTCAGTGCAAGGGATGGCTGGCCGACGGCGTGGTCAAGGAACTTGCGCCGATTCAGGAGCGCAGGAAACACTTTGAGGCACATCCCGACGAGGTGAACGCAATCCTCGACGAGGGCGCGGAGCGGGCCAACGCGCGCGCCGAGAAGACGATGAAGCAGGTACGATCTGCGGTAAGGCTTGCCCGACGATGAGCGACGACCGCGACGAGGTTCTGAGCGACGAGAAGAGCGGCGAGCCGGAGGCTGCTGTTTTGCCGGAGCGCGAGGCTGTGGCTGACGAAGTCGCTGCGGTCGAGGCTGCCGCTCCCGCCGACGAAGCGATCGAGCCGGTGGGCGAGACGCTGGTTTTGCGCCCCGGGCCGGAACTGCCCGAGTCCGACGCGAAGAAGACGGTGGCGGCCAAGGCTGCCGCAGCCAAGGACGCAGCGGCGCAGGAGGAGGCTTCGCAGTCGCCCTTCTCGGTGACAGTGGGGCGGGTATACGACGGGCCGATGGATCTTCTGCTCGATCTGATCCGCAAGCAGAACATCGACATCTACGACATTCCTATTGCTCTGATTACAGGGCAGTTTCTCGACTACTGCCACCAACTGAAGCAGACCGACGTGGATTCGGCGGGCGAGTTTATCTACATGGCTTCGCTGCTGATCCACATCAAATCGAAGATGCTGCTGCCGCGCGATCCCTCGGACGTGACCGGCGCGGATGCGGAAGATCCGCGGCGCGAGCTGGTTGAGCGGCTGCTGGAGCATGAGCGCTTCAAGGCCGCCGCGCAGATGTTGATGCAGAAGCAGCAGATTGAAGAGGCCACTTGGTCCAAACCCGGCATGAAGGAGTTTCTGCGCGAGCAGGCGCGGGCCGAGGGCGAGGCCACCGGCATGGAGCAGGAGATTGCCGCCGACACGGTCGATCTGGTGCGCGTCTTTCAGGAGGTTCTGCAGCGGTTGAAGGAGCGGCCCGTGCTGAACGTCGACGAAGACGCCGTAACGGTCGCCCAAATGATTGAATTTGTGAAGCGGAGGCTGGTGATGGAGGATCGTCCGGTCAGCCTGCGCAGGCTTCTGCATAACACCCAATCGGAGCGTGCTTTGGTCTGCATGTTTCTGGCAATGCTGGAGTTAGTTCGTTTACAGGCGATTCTTCTCTACCAGCCGTTGATTCTGGGCGACATCCTGGTGAAGAAGACGGATGGCTTCGATCAGGTCTTCACCGAGCAGGCCGCCGCCCGCGACGATTGGCGATAAAACAGTTGTACATTTCCTATGACACAGAGCATAATTCATCGAAACGTAACATTTCTTTTCAATTCTGTTGTGTCGGTTGGCGGATGTGTAGCTAAAATTAACACTAGGTTAATCCATGAGCGCCGCAAGTCTGCTTGAACCTCCGGTTGTTGATGAAAAATTAGTCGAAGAGCCGTTAATCGACGAACTATTGGTCGATGAAACGCTTTTTGCAGAGCCGCTTGTCGAAGCGGTGTTCTGTGATGAGAAGCTGAAAAAGGCCACCCTCGGCAAGATCGGGATGGCTGCGTTTTCGCTGATCCTTACGGTGGGGCTGGCCTATATCGCCATGCAACTCTCGCGGGATCTCTCGGTCGTACACACCGCCAGCGTCTTTCCGTATCTTCTGCTTGGACTGGCGCTGTTGATTGCGCTGGGCTTCGAGTTTGTGAATGGCTTTCACGATACGGCCAACGCGGTTGCGACGGTGATCTACACCAACTCGCTGGAGCCGCATGTTGCGGTGGTCTATTCGGGCATTCTGAACTTTATTGGAGTTCTCCTAAGCTCTGGTGCGGTTGCGTTTACCATCCTCCACCTCTTTCCGTCCGAGATGATTCTGAAGATGGATGACGGATTGGGCTTTGCCATGATCTTCGCCCTGCTGCTGGCCGCGATTCTCTGGAATCTGGCGACGTGGTACGGCGGTCTTCCGACCTCCAGTTCGCACACACTGATCGGTTCAATTGTGGGCGTAGTCGTGGTCTTCCACTGGATGCAGGGAGGTTCGGCGACGGCGGGCATCAACTGGGAGCCGATGAAGAAGGTCTTTGAGGCTCTGCTCATCTCGCCGGTGGTGGGCTTCACCATGGCG
>JARLFY010000005.1 GCA_031296325.1 Acidobacteriaceae bacterium
ACAAATCGGTACAATCGGCGTCAGGTCTTTCGCCAGACGAGGCAGCCAAGCCCGAGGCTACGCCGCTGATTACGATTGATGACTTCGCCAAGGTGGATCTGCGTGTGGCGCAGATCATCGTTGCCGAGCGGATTCCCAAGGCCGACAAGCTGCTGCGACTGGAGGTGGATCTGGGCTACGAGAAGCGGCAGATTCTGGCCGGCATCGCCGAGTTCTACGAGCCGGAGGCGTTGATTGGGCGCAAGGTGGTCATCGTGGCGAATCTGGCTCCGCGCAAGATGCGGGGGCTGATGTCGCAGGGGATGGTGGTTGCGGCCAGTCTGGAAGACCATGGGCGACCAGCGTTGGCGAGTTTTATCGAAGAGATCGAGTTGGGCGCGCGATTGCGCTAGGCCGTATCGACATATAACGGCTCGGACGTTTCGATCTGTAGAGATCTATAGCGCGGGCCTTCAGCCCGCAGCGGGATTGGGCGGACGATCACCTAGGCCTTCGGCCTAGGCTGGTATAGGACGGGCCGTTGGCCCTTGCCAAACAACAGCAACGGCAAGAACAACAGCCCTTGCTGCGAGCTTTTTGCATCCCAGTCATCCCTGATGAAACCGCAATGGATGGGGCGTCCGGTTTGGAGCAGATCCCGTAATGGTGTATGCCATCGTTGAACGAGCAAAAGCAGATTTCTCCGCTCGCGCTGCGGAATGACAAAAAATCCGGGCTACAGTAATTTTAGAAACGCTCTGATTGTCATCCTGAACGAAGTGAAGGATCCCCGCATTTTCTTCGCGCCGCGACGGTATACCCATCACCGAAAACATTCCAGAGCGCGTGCGGTCATGAGTCGTTCTCCGAGGTGTCGCTCCAGCGTCTGGATGGCGAAGCGGCGCAGGTCGGCGGCTCGCTCGCGGGGCCAAGGCTCTTCGGCCAGTTCTTTCACTCTTCCGCGAAAGATTCGCTGGGCCAGCCGCACCGATTCGGCGGAGAGCGGCTCACTGCCTGCGCGTCGGTCGTCGGCGCAGGTTACGCCGTCGCTGGTCGCAGAGGTCCAGACCGTCGCGCCTTGCAGCACCAGACCGCAGACGGCGCAGTGGCCCAGCTCCGGCATAGCACCCATCAGGCGATTCATCCACAGGGCGAAGTAGGTCATCGGCATCCAGACGCGGCCCACCTGCATCTCGTCCAGCACAGCCAGTGCGAGGCGAAAGACGGCGTCCTCGGCGGCACCCTCGGGCAGAGCCTCGTCGATCACTTCGGCGACAAACTGTAGGGCCGCAGTGCGCGCATAGTCGACCGGGCGGGAGATCGGCGAGGTGAGAATCTCGAAGGCGTCCAGCCGCACCAGTTCCTGACGGGGCCGCTCGACGTAGGTGGCGCGAACGTGGGTCATCGGCTCCAGCGCGCCACCGAAGCGTCGCTGGCTGCGCAAGGCATGGCGAGCCACTCCCTTCACGCGTCCCTGCTCGCGCGTGAACAGGCTCACGACGAGGTCGGACTCATGGAAGGGCCACGTCCGCAGCACAATCGCCTCGCCCACATGCTCGATCATCCAAACTCCAAGACAAAAGACGCGCAACCACTGGCTGCGCGTCTCTATCCTTACAAACACACCAGCAAAAAACTAGCGTCCGAAGTGAGCGGCGTTCTTGGCTGTAAAGTCAGCCCACTTCTCTGGCACATCGTCGCCAGCGTAGATCGCCGAGACGGGGCAGACCGGTACGCAAGCGCCGCAATCAATGCATTCCACCGGGTCGATGAAGAGCTGATCCGCCTCGCCATAGCCCGCTTCGTCCTTCTTGGGGTGAATACAGTCCACTGGACAAGCATCCACGCACGCCGTGTCTTTGGTGCCGATACATGGTTCCGCGATCACATAAGCCATTGTTCAAGTCTCCCTTGATCTAAAAAATAAACGCTAGCGTAATATCTGGCTCAAACTTCTCCGGTCACAATACTAGCAGCAACCGAGCCACACACTGCAAATACAAGATTCGCGTACACGGCCCGACGATTCAGAATTGTCGAGTCCATTCAGGTTTGATGCCGTCTGGCGATTCACGACCAACCCCAGACAAGCTTCGCTGTAAAATTGATTCATGCAAACAAATCCAGCGCGTCCGCGCCGATTCAGCCGCGTTCTACGAGCGCTGATCGAGGTCGGCTTCATCATCTTCCTCTTCTACTCCAACCTGCTGATGGGCGAGTACGACCGAGCCGCCGGAGTGGGCAAGACGCTCTCTGCCGCACTCGCCGACATCTTCACCTTGGCCAACTTCGCCATCGCCTTGGTCGCCGCCCTGGTCGGCTACATCGTCTTCGAGTCGCTGCGTAAACGACTCTAGACGGAGCTACTTCTCCGCTGCCGCCCGCTGGGCTGCAAACTCGGCTGGGGTGGGGATCGGGGCCATCTCGCGACCGGCGAACATCTCCTGGAAGAGATGCTGCATCTCGGCCTTGATGAGTCCATTGGTGGCGAAGACCTCGCGCGAATCGAGCGTGAACTTGCCGCCGTCGAAGTGGGTGATCGTGCCGCCCGCCTCTTCCACCAGCAGAACTCCGGCGGAGGTATCCCACGGGTTCAGGTGAAACTCCCAGAATCCGTCGAGACGTCCGCAAGCTACGTACGCCAGATCAAGACCGGCAGAACCGGCGCGGCGAACTCCGTGCGAACGCAGCGTAATCTCCTGATAAAGATGGATGTTCGGCGAACTGTGCCGCTTGCGGCTGGGAAATCCGGTCGCCGTCAGCGACTCGGCCAGCGTCTTTGTCTTCGAGACGTGGATCGCCTTGCCGTTGAGGAAGGCTCCCTTGCCCCGCTCGGCGGAGAACATCTCGTCGCGCAGCGGGTCGTATATGACCCCGGCGACGATCTCTCCATCGGCATCGGCGGCCAGCCGCGGCGCGCGGCGTTCCAGGCCAAGAATCACGCAGAAGGCGGGAAATCCGTGGGCGAAGTTCGTCGTGCCGTCCAGCGGATCGACGTACCAGCGATACTCGCTGTCAAGCTGCTCGCGCGTTCCCTCTTCGCCGTAGATGCCGTGGGTTGGGAAGGCCGCCGTCAGCCGCTCGCGGATCAACTGCTCGCTGGCGCGGTCTGCCTCGGTGACCAGATCGACGTCGCCCTTGTACTCGGTCGCCACCCCTTTTTCGTAAAACCCTCGCAGCAGCGCTCCCGCCTGCCTCGCAATTCCAACTGCCACATGCGCAAACTCAAACCGCTTCATCGTCTCTCCTGAATCAATCTCTCAACACCACACTACCAGTCCGACAACCGCAGAGCTAGTCTGCGAGTCCGATCTTCCGGAATTACACTTCTGCGTATGTTGCAGCGGAAACCTGAGCGGAGCATGAACTCTCAACTAAACTCTGATATTCTTCCTCTGGCTGAGACGTTCTGGCTGGCCCTGCTTTGTAAGCTCCGCCAGCGGTTTTCCGTCTCTCTTGATTTTGTTTTTCCGTGCGAATTCGTTGTCGTCTTTCGCACTGCAATTCGCGCTGACCGGCTGTCGCGCTTCGCCGTAAAAGATCGCTTTCCTCGATGAAAATCGGGGTTCTGCGTCTTTCTCTGCGTTCCGTCTCCATTTCAGCTAACATAATAAACAAAGGAAAACGAATAACCATGGCAAAGACTTACCACGACGCAGACGCAGACCTCTCCCTTATTCAGGCGAAAAAAGTCGCCATCATCGGCTACGGCTCACAGGGCCACGCCCACGCACTCAACCTGAAGGATTCAGGCGTCGATGTTCGCGTCGGCCTCCGCGCTGACTCCGCCAACGTGGCCCGCGCGCGCGCTGCTGGTCTGGTCGTCGGAACCGTCGCCGAGGTCTCCAAGTGGGCTGACGTCATCATGAACCTGACCCCCGATCAGACTGCGGCCAAGGTCTACCACGAGGACATCGCGCCCAACATGAAGCCCAATGTGACGCTGATGTTCGCGCACGGCTTCAACATCCGCTTCCGCACCATCACTCCTCCCGCGACCGTTGACGTTTCGCTGGTTGCGCCCAAGGCTCCGGGCCATCGCGTCCGCGAGGTCTTCACCGAAGGCGGCGGCGTTCCCGCACTGGTCGCCGTGGAGCAGGACGCCAGCGGCACGGCTCTCGCCCTCGCGCTCAGCTACGCCAAGGGCATCGGCGGAACCCGCGCCGGAGTTCTCCAGACCACCTTCACCGAAGAGACCGAAACCGACCTCTTCGGCGAGCAGGCCGTACTCTGCGGCGGCGTCTCGGCGCTCATCAAGGCTGGCTTTGAAACTCTGGTCGAGGCGGGCTACCAGCCGGAGATCGCCTACTTCGAGTGCTGCCACGAACTGAAGCTCATCGTCGATCTCATCAATCGCGGCGGCTTGCAGTACATGCGTCACTCCATCTCCGACACCGCCGAGTGGGGCGACTACATCGCCGGCCCGCGCGTTATCACCAAGGAGGTCAAGGCGTCCATGAAGGGACTGCTCAATGACATTCAGGATGGTAGCTTCGCCAAGCGCTTCATCGAGGAGAACGAGACCGGTCGCAAGGAGTTCGCACGCTACCGCGCCGCCGAAGCCTCGCATCCGCTCGAGACCGTCGGCGCAGAACTCCGCGCAGGCATGACCTTCCTCGACCCAGTCAAGGTCGTCGATGGAGCCGTCGTCAAGGCGTAGTCAAAAGCAATTGGAATCAACCGAAGTCCCCATCTCTCATGCGGAGATGGGGGCTTTTGCCACTACGGGAGTTTTGCGGCTTCGGCGACGGCGTTCCAATGGTCGGCCCCAGCCAAAAAGACGGGGGGAAGGAACTTTGCCGCCTCGGCAGGCGTGAGTTGATGCGACCACTCTGCGCGCGTCGCGGGCGATGCGCCGGGGCCGGTCGACCCTGACTCGGCATAGTAGGCCACAGGCGGCGGATCATCCGGCCTCCACTTGACCCAGCCCGCAGGATCGATCTCCGCAGGAAGTTCGGTGTGGATGAAGATGACGCGGGCATACGCTCGCCAGGGTCGCCCGAGGAAGATGGTCTTGTGCGCGGCGGGATCGAGCGTAGCCGTGACGCGGCTGTTGAGGATCACGTAGCCGGTCGCCTGCTCGGCGGCTGTGCGCGAGTGCGCCGTGAGGTAGCCGGGGCCATTGGAGTGGATCTCGTCGCGGTCGAAGACGGCGGCGGCGTTGCCGAAGAGGAAGTCCACGCCACCCTCGATGTAGCTGTCGACGTAGTATTGACGTCCGTAGTCGGCGTAGAGCGTGTCCTGATGGCCGAGAAAGCGACAGTGCTTGAAGATGGTGCGGTCGCCGCGGTTGGAGACGGCGACGGCCTGCCCGGTGTTGCCCGCCGAGTTCTCAAAGGTGATATTGTCGGCCTCAAAGCCCGCCGCTTCAATCTCAACCGTCGAGGTCAGGAAGGTTCCACCCGCCTGCTTGGCGTTCAGCGAGTTGGTGATGAGAACCGCATCGGGCGACTTGCCCTTGCCAAGCAGCGTGACGTTCTCATGGTTCTGGGTCACGATGAGCCGCTCGTGATAGACGCCGGGAGCGATCTCGATGAAGACGCGGCCAGCCGTTCCGTCCGCATTCAGCGTGGCGAGGGGATGGTGGTCCAGCGCATTCTGAATCGTGGGAAACTCGGTCGTCCCCAGAATGCCGGTCTTCACCGCCGGATCGACGCGAACGTGAACGTCCGCAGCATAGACAGGAAGAGCGAAGAAAAGCGCTATAAATGCAATTCGAGACATGGCGTTCAGCATATTCCCCAGCCTATCGCCGAGGCAAGTGCGCAAAGTGCCTGACGATGGTAAACTCGAAGAGTGCCGGGTCCTACGCGACGTAATCCCGCCAAACCCGCCAGGTCCGGAAGGAAGCAACGGTAACGGGTCATTATGGGTGCAGTAGGCTACCCGGTACTTTTTAATTTCCAGCGCGTGATTCTCTTCCGCGCCCCCCTCATACAATCTGCAACCATCTTCTTCGGCTTCGCCTACATTCCACTTCTGGCGCACGGGCTATGGGAAAGTCGGATCAAGTGCGACAGGAAAAAATCCAGTCTGAATTCCCATTGAAAGCATGCGACTTACGGCGCAGCTAAAGCCACTCCCTTTAAAAACAAGGAGTTTCCGCAGTCTATGATTTTTTTTGCAGCCTACGAAGCTGTAGCCACAAACTGCTCAGCGGTCTTCACAATGTAGTCGAGCATTGCGGTCGTCAACCCGGGATAGACGCCGATCCAGAAGACCTGATTCATCACGAAGTCGGTGTTGGTCAACTCGCCAACCACGCGATACTGCCAGCCCTCGTAGGCTGGCTGGCGCAGCAGGTTTCCGGCAAAGAGAAGACGCGTACCGATCTTCGCGGCCTCCAGCGCGCCGGTCAGCTCGTCGCGGGTAAACGGTGCGTCGGGCTTGACTGCGATGGGAAATCCAAACCAGCTTGGGTCGGAGCCCTCGCTCGCCTCGGGCAGAATCAAAACGTCCTCAAGCGGCTTCAACGCCGCATGCAGGTAGGCGAAGTTCTCCTTGCGCCGAGCGATGAACTGGGGCAGCTTGGCGATCTGCGAGAGTCCCAGCGCGGCCTGCATGTCGGTGGCCTTCAGGTTGTAGCCGATGTGCGAGTAGGTGTACTTGTGGTCGTAGCCGCAGGGCAGCGAGCCGAGTTGCCAGTCGAAGCGCTTGCCGCAGGTATTGTCGCAACCGGGATCGCACCAGCAATCGCGGCCCCAGTCGCGATAGCTGTCGATCAGCGTCTTCAGGTTCAGCTTATCGGTCAGCACCGCGCCGCCCTCGCCCATGGTGATGTGGTGCGCGGGATAGAAGCTGACCGTCGCAATATCGCCAAACGTTCCAACCTTGCGCCCCTTGTAGGTCGAACCCAGCGCGTCGCAACAATCCTCGATCAGCCACAAATTGTATTTCTTGCAGAAGGTGGTAATCGCGTCCAGATCGAAGACGTTGCCCAAGGTGTGCGCGATCATTACGGCCTTCATCTTCGGGCTGTAGGCGGCTTCCAGCTTGCTTGCATCGATCTCGTAGGTCGGCAGCGAGACGTCGACAAAGACCGGCACGAGGCGATTCTGAAAGATCGGATTCACTGTGGTCGGGAAGCCTGCGGCGACCGTGAGAACCTCATCGCCCGGCTTCAACTGGCGCGCGCCTAGCTTGGGCGAGGTCAGCGCAGTCAACGCGACCAGATTCGCACTCGAACCGGAGTTCACCAGACTCGCCGAACGCACTCCGACAAACTTCGCCAGCTTGCGTTCAAACTCCTTGGCAAAGCGCCCAGTCGTGAACCATCCGTCCAGCGCCGAATCCACCACCGAGCAGATGTCTTCCGGCCCAATTACCTTGCCCGAGACCGGTACCGCCGACTCTCCCGCCACAAACTCTCGCGCGGGAAACTTTGCTGCGTGGTACTGCGCTGTTAATTCAAGAATCTGCCGTCGAAGCTCTTCCGCCCGATCACTCATATTGGTTAAGAATACACACCCAAACGTTCTGATCTTTCTTCAGAATCCAGCTAAAAATTAATTCTTTCTTTCTCTGTTACCAGTGGCCGATTCTGCACAATGCTGTGGATTGATCCCACATACTCCCCGATGATTCCCAAGGAGATCAGTTGTACCGACCCCAGAAAGAAGAGGCCGATCATCGTCGGTGCCAACCCCAATTCAAAGCGATTCCAGAACAGCAGCTTCGCGATTAGATAGCAGAATCCCGCGATCATACTGAGTAAAGAGCAGATAAATCCGAAGAAGATCACCGCACGCAACGGAACTTTCGAGAGGTTTGTAATTCCCAACATCGCCATGTCGTAGAGCGTGTACCAGTTGTTCTTGGTGATGCCGCGCGTACGCCGTTTCTGGTTGTAGGGTACGATCTTCGACGGCAACCCGATCTCGGCGATCTGCCCGCGAAAGTACGGGTTTGGATCGCGAAAGTCTTTGCGCAGAATGTCCATCACCTTGCGGTCGTAGAGGCCAAATCCGGTGAAATGCTCAAAGACCTTGACGTCCGTCAGTCGCGCCACAGTCTTGTAGTAGGTCGAGCGAATGGCGTACATCAGCCCACTCTCTTCGCTGGTTGTCTTGATGGCCACCACGATGGGCCAGCCCGCCTCCCACTCGCGCAAAAAGTCCTTGATCAGCTCCGGCGGATCTTGCAGATCGCTCAGCAGAACCACCACCGCATCGCCCGTGGCCTCCATCAACGCGTGCTGCGGCGAGCGGATATGGCCGAAGTTGCGCGCATTCACAATCACCTTCACATGCGGGTCACGCTCGGCGATGCCGCGCAGAATCTCCACCGTGCCATCCGACGAGTTGTTGTCGATAATGATGTGTTCATAGCGGTACTGCGGCATCTCCGCGAAGAGGGCGCGCACACGATCCGTCAGCGCCTCGACGTTGCCCTCCTCGTTGTAGCAGGGACTCACAATGCTGATCAGCTTCATCTCATCTCCCATCGTTCAAACCGTATCACGCGCGCTCGGGGCTTTCACCGAATCCGCACGCCCGTACCACGCTGCCGTTCGTCGAATCGTCTCCTCCAGCCCGACCGTCTCGCGCAGACCAAGCAGTTGCTCGGCGCGCGCCACCGACGGCACGTAGCGCGCAGGAGCAGCGCCGGGAACCGCCAGCTTGGCAACCCGAATCTCGGTTGCGGGAGCCAGCGGCTGGGCCAGTGTCTGGGCCACAATCTCCGCCAACTCGCGAATGCTCACCTCGCGCCCCGATCCCACGTTGATTGCCGTCAGCGATGGCGCGCGAAACAGAATCGTCCACAGCCACGCAGCCAGATCCGCTGCGTAAAGATACGACCGCATCGGCGTTCCATCGCCGCCAATCGAGATCGTCCGACCCGCCAGCACGTCGCCAATAAAATTTCCAATGGCGAAGTGCGACTCCAGCGGAAGATGCGGTCCGCAGAAGGCCCAGCAGCGCGCAATTTTTGCCTCGAACTCCACGCCCCGCTGCCGCGCTGCCTTCTGGTAGAGAGCGCACATCAGCTCCGAAGCGCGCTTGCCCTCGGCGTAAACGCTGGCCGCATCGAGCGCGTCCGGCGCGCCCGCGTAGCTCTCCGGCAAGTGCGTCACATCGTCTGGCTGCCGTCCATAGACCGCGCCTGAACTGGTCAGCAAAAACTTTTGTGCGCCACACTGCTCGGCGAACTTCAGCGTTCGCTCAGTTCCAGCAAGAATGGTGGACAGCATCTCCAGCGGCTCTTCGGCAGCCTGCCTCGCGCTGGCCTCGGTCGCCGCATGAATCACAAAGCGAAACTCGCCCGCAGGAAACTCGAAGTCGCGCACATCGCCTGCATGCAGCGTCACCGCCGGATCGCTGGCCAAATGAGGACACTTCGCAGCAAACTTCGCCGGATTCCGCGAAAGAACCGTAACCTGCGCGTTCAGACCCAGCGCGCGGTTCGCATGGCAGAAGCTCTCCACCAGCCAACAGCCGAAGAAGCCCGTCCCGCCAGTCAGGAAGAGTCGCTGGCCACGCATCTGCTCCCACAGATCTCGGGTCTGGTCGAGGATGCCATCCAGATCCTTCGCTCCAATCGCCTTCCCTTCCATTGCAATCCTCTCTCCACAACTAGGGTATCTTCGGTAACGGTGTAGACCGTTGTAGATCGAGCAGAAGCAGATTCCTTCGCTACGGAATGACAATTCATCTTCTGGTCTGTAGCGATTCAGAAGAGGCTACAGATAGCGAAAGACCTTCGCCGCCAACTCTTCGTCCAGATCTGGAGTCATGTAGTGCAGCGGGTTCGACTCCATACCGCCCGAGGCCGTCACTCGGCTGGAGATCTTCGGGAAGTAGGTCTGCTCTGGATCGATGTGTACGATGAAGCCGCGCGGCCCTACCTCGTTGAAGCGCTCCAGAAACTCTGGATCGCTCTCGAATCCCGGCCCAATCCGCATCACCGGAATGTCGTACGCTGCAAACAACTTTTCCCAGTTGGGCATTCCCAGACCGGTCTCAATGTCGCATCCCACATACCGTCCGCCGAAGTAGTTCCTCTGCGTCATGCGGATCGAGGCATAGCCATGATCGTCGAAGATAAAGATCTTCAGGTTCAGCTTCTGCTCTCGCACCGTTCCCAGTTCCTGCAGGTTCTGGGTGAATCCGCCATCGCCCTCGACCAACAAGGTTCGCCGACCACCGGACGCCACCGCTGCCCCGATCGACGCCCCCAAGCCATAGCCCATCGAAGCAAGGCCGCCATTGTTGAAGGCAATCTGTCCGCGCTTCTGCTCAAAGGTCTGCATCGCAACCGTATTCGCGCTGCCGCTGCTGCATGGCACCAGAACATCGTTCCCCCCGCACATCTCTGAGATCTTCAGAAAAAACTCGTACGGCGATAGGTACCCCTCGGCAGTCTGGTTTCCCGGATCGTTCAGCGAGATCGCTCCGCGAACCTCTCGGCAGAATTCCACCCATTCGGAGTAATCGCCCAGCTTTTTCTCTGCAATACGTTGCAGCACTGCGTTGGCATCTCCACAGATCGGCAGATCAACGCGCGGATGCCCCTTGGTCAACTCGCGTTCGTCGCAATCCACCTGCACCACCTTGCCCACAGGGATGAACTTCTGCCAGTTGAACCCGGTCTCCTGCAAGCTCAGTCTTGCCCCGAGCGCCACCAGCACGTCTGCCTGCTGCATTAAGATGTTGGCCGACCTTTGCCCCCAGGTATTCGGTCGTCCGAAATAATACGGATGCTCGGTTGGAATCCGATCCAGTCCATTCCACGTCGTCATCACGGGAATGCCCAGCACAGCCAGTTGATCCATCACCGCCGCTGCGGTCTTCCGCTGGATGCCGCCTCCCAGCAACAGAACTGGGCGTTTGGCTTCGCGCAGCAACCCGCAAACCTGCTCCAGCGTCTCGTTCGGGATAGGCCTGAAGACGTTCGGGGCCAGATACTCCTGCTTCGCAGCCAACTCTTCCCGATCCACCGGTGCGCCCTGAATATCCAACGGCAGCTCGATAAACACAGGCCCTTTGCGCCCCACACTGCCCGCCTGACTCCACTCGACAAACGTCTGCTGGTTAACGACCTTGTCCATCAGCTTCGACGCCACCGTCACCGGTCGCGCGATGTCGACGCCATCCACCTCCTGAATGCCGCGCTGTCGAACCTGCCCGCGCGCCAGGTCGGCCACCTTCACCTGTCCACCCAGAACCAGCAGCTCATGGCTCTCCAGATAGGCTCCCGCCATCGCCGTAATAATGTTGGTCAGCCCAGGACCAGCCGTCACCAGAGCAAACGCCCTCGGCCCACCCGCTACTTCGTTGAAGTACTCCACAGCGATTCCTGCGGCAACCTCATGCACCACAGGGATGCACGTGAACTTCCGACTACAGCTCTCCAACTGGTGCATGATATTGCCGCCGGCCAGAAAAAAACAGTGAGTGTAACCCAGTTCAACCAGCCAGTCCGCCAGAAGATCGCTATACTTCATTCAATTCCTCTCATCCTCAATCCAGCTTCAACATCTGGGCCAGCTCGGCAAACTGCGTCAGACGAATGCACTCCACCGCATCATCCAACTCGCCATACCCATACCCTGCAAACACAAACTTCATTCCTGCATCCACGGCAGCGTGGTGATCCTCCGCCGTATCTCCCACCATCACAGCCCGCGCGAGATCCACCCCACGTCTTTCCACCAACTCAAGCAGCATCTCGCCTTTGGATCCGTACGCTGGTTCCCGCGAGTTCCGGCTCTGCATCTCGGTGAAGAGCCATGTTATTCCGTGCTGCTCCATCAGGTTTGCGGTGGCGAGCTTCGGCTTGTTGGTGACCAGAAACAGCTCCGCTCCATCTGCCTTGAGCGTCTCCAGCGTCTGCTTGACGCCCTCAAACAGCAGTGTGTTCCTCACCCCGCTGGCATCGTAACTGGCGCGGAAACATCGCTCCATCTCATCCAGTTCGGACTCGGTCAGGTCGTCTTCCAAATTTTTGAAGATGGTACGAATTCCCGGTCCGATATAGGGCTTCAGGTCATCTACGCGCAGCACACGACCGCCGCGGTGCAAGGCCTCGGCAATCGAGGCATGCAAGCCCGGCAGCGAGTCCGCCAACGTTCCATCCAAATCGAAGAAGAGCCAGTGAGTCTGCATCACATCATTCATCGTAGACGAGACTCCGCTTGGCCGTCGCACAATTTGCTTGCATTGCGGCCCGGACAAGTCTACCGGTTCAGTACCGCCCAGCGCTTCTCCAGCATGTCGATGCGCTTGGTGTCCTCGTTATGAATATTGCCGTAGTAGTCGCGCTTGTTCAGCAGCCACAGAAGCTCGAAGTGAACCGCATTCAGCAGTCCCTGATCGATGTTGACCGCATTTGCGGCCTGCGCGTCGAAGATCACCTTGCGGGTCTCGAAGCGGGTCAGGTGCTGTGCGACCATGCGCCGGAGCACGGGAATCGAGTCGCTCGAAACGCCGCCGCCGACCACAAAATCCAGCCCCAACTCCTTGCACTTCGCCGAGACCTTCATCACGCACTCTGTAACTTCTTCGCCGTTGATGTCGTCACGTCCAAGTCCAGCCGACAGCGAAAAGTCCACACGGCCAAAGACGATGCCCGCCAGTTCCTTGGCCTTGCTGGTTGCCGCTGCCATCTCGTCCAACTTCGCATAAGCCGCAGTCGTCTCCAGGTTGAACAGGAAGTCCGTCTCCGCCTGCTCTTCCTCTGAATAGGTCTTTGCCACTGCCTCGGAAAACTTGCTCAACGCATAAGGACTCTCGATCATCGGAGCGATGATGTACTCCACGCCGATCTGCTTGCTCTCGATCAGATCGCGCATGGCCTCGCATCCGCCGATCTTCAACGCCAGCTTGAGATCCGCCTTGCGACAAATCTCCACCAGCCGGAGCAGTTCATCCATCCGAGTGCCTTCGGCCTCAAACTCCGCCTTCACAGCGAGATAGCCGAACTCGGACTTGCCCTTCTTCAGCAGATCCAGCATCTTGCGTTCTTTCGTGTTCATTCGCTCTCCTTGAGCTTACTATTGGCCCGTCATCGCGCTCCAACTGCTTTACGCGGGGAATGCAGGCAATATTGCGAGCAGCAATCAACTCCACTGACCTGAAGATTAAGCTCTCCCAGTGTAGTTCGCGGCAAGATGCTTCGCCAATACTTGTTTGCGGATAGCGGTATATATCTCCACTTTTCAGGCTACTGCCTTCATATCAATGTCATACTGTTTCTGTATTGCGGAGTTGCTCTCCGCTATTTCAAGTCTCTTATAAGGACGCTCAGCAAAATGAAAGCGGTCATTCTCGCCGGTGGTCTTGGCACACGTCTCAGTGAAGAAACCTCCGTCCGCCCCAAGCCCATGGTCGAGATTGGCGGACTGCCTATCCTCTGGCACATCCTGAAGATCTACTCGCAACATGGAATCAACGACTTCATTATTTGTCTGGGATACAAAGGCTACATCATCAAGGAGTACTTCGCCAACTACTTCCTGCACACCTCCGACGTGACCTTCGACATCGCCCACAACAAGATGACCGTTCACAACTCGGATGCCGAACCGTGGAGCGTCACCTTGGTCGATACGGGCGATGACTCCGGCACCGGAGGCCGTCTGCGCCGCGTCGCCAAGTACATTGAAGGAGAAGAATCCTTTTGCATGACCTACGGCGACGGGGTTGCCGACATTGACATTCAGGCCTCCATCGCCTTTCACAAAGCCCACGGCAAACTGGTCACCCTGACCAGCGTTCAGCCACTGGCCCGCTTCGGAGCACTCGGACTCAAAGACTCAAGCGTCTACGCCTTTCAGGAGAAGCCTCATGACGAAGGCGGATGGATCAATGGAGGATTCTTCGTCCTCTCGCCCAAAGTCATCGCCGAGGTCAAGGACGACCACTGGATGTTTGAACGCCAGCCCATCGAATCCCTCGTCGCAAAGGGCGAAGTTCAGGCCTTCTTCCACCACGGCTTCTGGCAGGCCATGGACACCCTGCGCGACAAACAACAACTCGAAGACCTATGGCAATCCGGCAAAGCCCCATGGAAGACCTGGTAGACCGAAAGAACAACTTAACACCGATTTACACCGATGGAACCGATTTCAAAGCAAAGACGATAAAGACAAGTGCGATATTAAGACAAAAGCAGGGGTGTAGCCTTCAGTCTTGCCGCTAATTGCTTTTGAATTTAAATTGACCCCATCGTTATAAATCGGCGTTAAGCCTTTTCTCGCCCGCTTCATTTATGCTGAACTCATGAGCGATCGACTCTTCTCCTGGCACGGCAAGCGCGTCTTCCTCACCGGACACACCGGCTTCAAGGGCGGCTGGCTGGCGCTCTGGCTGACCAGACTAGGCGCAGACGTTCGCGGTTACGCACTCGACCCCAGCACCGAGCCGAACCTCTTCACCGTAGCTCGCGTTGGCGCGGTTGTAGACGACATTCGCGGTGACATCCGCAATGCCGCCGCTCTCGAATCCGCCCTGCGCGACTTTGCCCCCGAGGTCGTCTTCCATCTTGCCGCGCAACCGTTGGTGCGCCTCTCCTACGAAGACCCCATCGGAACCTACGAGACCAATGTGATCGGCACGGCGCGCCTGCTCGACGCCATCCGCCGCACGCCGTCTGTCCGCGCCGTCATCTCCGTCACCACCGACAAGTGCTACGAAAACAAGGAGTGGATCTGGGGCTATCGCGAGACCGACCCGCTGGGCGGCTACGATCCCTACTCCAGCTCGAAGGCTTGCGCGGAGATCGTCTCGGCAGCATTTCGCCAGTCGTTCTTTCCCGCTGCAAAGCTGGCCGAACACGGCGTAGCTCTAGCCACTGCGCGCGCCGGAAACGTCATCGGCGGGGGCGACTGGTCGGCTGACCGGCTCATCCCCGATCTCGTGCGCGGCTTCCTCGCCGGCGAGCCGGTGCGCATCCGCCGCCCCAATGCGATTCGCCCCTGGCAGCACGTCCTCGAACCGCTGCACGGCTACATTCGCCTCGCCGAGCAGCTCCTGACCCACGATCCCAAATTCGCCACCGCGTACAACTTCGGCCCATCGGACGACGACGCTCGCCCCGTCGCATGGATCGCCGAGAAGATGACTGGCTTCTGGGGCGACGGAGCCAAGTGGGTTCTCGATCCCGACCCCGGCGTCCACGAAGCGGGCTACCTGAAGCTGGACGCCAGCCGCGCCCGCGCCGATCTCGTTTGGACTCCGCACCTCCATCTCGACACCGCCCTCGATTGGCTCGTCCAGTGGTACCGCGCATGGCAGTCCGGTGCCGACATGCACACCTTCACTCTGGCCCAGATCGCTGCCTACGAATCCCTGCTCAATAATTGTGACTTGCCACAGAAGTTCTAAATGAGACAAAAACCGACCACGAATCAACGCGGAGGAACGCGGGGTAAAGACAGAATGGTCGTGTTTTATCCGTGAAGGTCCGCTTTAATCCGTGGTTGCTTTTGCCTTTCGCATAATGCCTTTTGCAGCGGTATATATAATTGCGCAGAA
The DNA here is from genome assembly GCA_031296325.1 of Acidobacteriaceae bacterium. Taxonomy (GTDB): domain Bacteria; phylum Acidobacteriota; class Terriglobia; order Terriglobales; family Acidobacteriaceae; genus Edaphobacter. The sequence continues at coordinate 15,453 of JARLFY010000005.1, forward strand.
CCATGCAGACATCCTTGTCGGATTGCCGGATTAATTTCTTTCGCTATCTTTGCGCTGCGGTGCTGCTGGCTGGCGCGGCCAACTATGTCGTCTCCACCCTCCATTGGCAGTGGATGTGGGACACGGAAGTGATGCACTATATCGTGCTCCTGTTGAACCACGGCAAGGTTCCCTATAAAGAGATCTACGATCTGAACATGCCCGGTTCCTATCTGACGGAGCGCTGGGCGATCGGAATCTTTGGCAGCGGCGATCTTGGCTGGCGGCTCTACGACTTCACCCTGCTTGGCTCAATGACGCTGGCTATGATTGTCATTGCGCTGCCGTACGACTGGCTTGCCGGACTCTTCGCCGGAGTCCTCTTCACTTTGCTCAATGGCTTGGGAGGCCCGGCTATGGCAGTCGAGCGCGACGAGGTCATGACGGTGCTGATCTTCATCGGCTATGCACTGCTGATGCTCGCCGTACGCAAGTCTCGCTCCTGGCTGATGCTGCCATACGGACTCGCCATGGGACTTGCAGCCCTCATCAAACCGACAGTCGTTCCTCTCGCTCTCGGCCTGCTGCTCTTTCCCTTCTTCGTTCTGCGTCGCGAGGGACGGTCGCCGGTTGCCTACCTGCTGTATGCGCTGACAGGCTTTGCCCTTGCATTCGGAATCCTGCTTAATTTTCTGCTGCCGCAACATGCCTTTGGTCCATTTCTGTTCATCCTCCACAAGCTGGTTCCCTACTATGTGTCGCTGGGGCATCCCACGCTGTTGCTGATGATTCTCCTCAGCCTGCCGCCGATCTTTCTCATCTATGTGCCCATCACGCTGCTGCTGGGAAAATCCCGCAAACAGAGCACCAACTGGGAGATATGGGCGGTGCGCGCAGGCTTCCTCTTCGGGATCCTATCGTACTTTGTACAACACAAGGGCTACGGATACCACCGCATCGCATCTGTCAGCTTTGGTCTGTTACTGGTTGGACTGGAGCTGACCATCGCGATGAAAGATCGCGGCAGGCGCAGAAATCTGGGCGTCGCAGCAATGGCTTTCGGCGTTCTGTTGATGGTTCCTTTCGACGCTCTCAAGATAAGCCGAATGCGCGTGACCAACGCAGCGGTTCCGCGAATCGAACAGGATCTGCGCCGACTGGGGGGAGACAAACTACAGGGCAAGGTGCAGTGTCTGGATATGGTCGGCGGATGCTTTACCGCTCTCTATCATCTGGATCTGGTGCAAAGCACTGGGTTCACCGGAGACACGGAGTTCTTCGATCCTAACGACAACACAGCCGTCCCCTACTATCGCAAAATCTTCATGCAGGAGATTCGCAAAAATCAGCCAACCGTTATTGTCTTGAGCAATGAATGGTATCAAAACGGCAGTTACACCTTCGATAAGCTGAACGCCTGGCCAGAGTTTCGCGACTACCTCAACGCCGCCTATCGCCTGGATACCACCGAAGGCCCCTTCGAATTATGCAGAAAGTCCATGTCGTTTCGCATCTATGTACTCAGAGACGCTGCGATTCTATAAAGCCTAATCCAACTCGAATCGCTCGCCGCGCTTTGGAATGACGACCTCCAGTTTGTAGCGCTCTTCGAGCTTCGCCTTCAGTGCCAACTGCGCCGTTGGCTCGCCGTGAACCAGAAATACCTTCTTCAGCCCAGGCGCGGCGGGAGCCATCCAGTCCAGCAGTTCCTGCTGGTCGGCATGTCCGCTCAGCGAGTCGATGGTATCGACCTCGGCGCGCAGACGCATCGGTTCGCCGAAGATATTGACCTCGGGCAGCCGATCCACCAGCTTGCGCCCCAGCGTATTCTCCGCCTGAAAACCGGTAATCAGGATCAGGTTGCGCGAGTCCTCAATACCATTCTTAAGATGGTGCAGAATCCGTCCCGCCTCGCACATTCCCGAGGCCGACATCACCAGATACGGCACATGCAGATCGTTCAGCGCCTTGCTCTCCTGCACCGTCTGGGTATAGCGCAACCGCCTCCAGTCGAAAGGCGCCTCGCCTCTGGCCGTGAAGGCGTTCGGCTCGTCGTCCCACGTCTCGGTGTGTTTGCGGAAGACCTCGGTGACGGCGACGGCCAGCGGGCTGTCGACAAAGATCGGCAGCTCAGGAATCTCTTTCGCGTCGATCAACTCATGCAACAGCAGCACCAACTGCTGCGTCCTCTCGACGGCGAAGGCGGGAACGATAATGTGTCCTCCACGCGCCATCACGCGCTTCACAATGGAGGCCAGCTTTTGCTTGATCGGCCCCGCAGGCTGATGCAGACGGTCGCCGTAGGTACTCTCCATAATGAGGTAGTCGGCCAACGGAGCGGCATCGGGATCGCGCGTAATCGGCAGATTCTTCCTCCCCACGTCGCCGGAGAAAAGCAGCCGCGTGTGCTTCCCCTTCTCCACCGCATCAACCAGCACACAGGCCGAACCCAGCATGTGTCCCGCATTCGACATCGTCACGCTGAAGCCTGCGTCACTGGTCGATCCGGCCAGCAACTGCGCCTTGTGCAACTCCAGCGGGCGCATCTGATGCATCACCTGCGCGGCGTCCTCCTGCGAGTAGAGCGGTGCGACCGGCTCTGGGCCGGGATCGACGCCGATGGAGTGGCGCTTGCTACGCCGCTTGTTCATGAACTCTGCGTCGCTCTCCTGAATGAACGCACTGTCCTTCAGCATCGGCGCGCACAGGTCGATGGTCGGCGGCGTGGCGTAGATCGGCCCGCTATATCCCTGCTTGGTCAGCAGCGGAAGAACGCCAGTGTGATCGATGTGCGCATGCGAGATGACGACGGCATTCAACTCGCCCGCAGCAAGCTGTTCCGGAGTAAACGCAAGGTGCGAGTTGAGATCCGCCGCCTCCCGTCGCCGCCCCTGAAAGAGTCCGCAGTCCAGCAACACATTCTGCCCCGCGCATTCAATGTGGTGCGACGACCCGGTGACGGTCCCTGCCGCCCCCCAGAAATGCAAACGAATCCCCATGCCGTTCTCCTCTATGGCCACGTGGTGCAAGCCATCGTGTGCGCACCAGCATATACGCTCAACCGGTATGCTGACCAGCGCGAGTCCCCGAGCCGTACACGCACTGAATCGAACGGTGGAAGCAGTGACCATGGAAAGATACGGAACAATGTAACTTATCCTTATGGCTTGGAATCAAATCTATTAGTACGAACGATTCTATTCGTCCAGTCACAGAGCAATTGACGCGGAGTTGGGGACACTATGTTTCTGCTGCTACTAGCATACTTCGGTGGAGTTCTCACCATTCTCAGCCCGTGCATTCTTCCCGTGCTGCCATTCGTCTTTGCGCGTTCGGATCAACCGTTTCGTCGCAGCGGTCTTCCGCTTCTGGCCGGAATGGCCGCAACCTTCGCACTGGTAGCAAGCCTTGCGACCATCGGCGGAGGTTGGGCCGTGCGCGCCAACCAGTTTGGCCGCGTCGCAGCGCTCGTCCTCTTCGGACTCTTTGGCCTGACCCTGCTCTTCTCCTCACTCGCCGAGCGCATCTCGCGCCCTCTGGTGCAGTTCGGCAACCGTTTCTCGCACATTTTGAATCCTGGTTCCGGTCTGGCTAACTCCTTCCTGCTCGGCATTGGAACCGGTCTTCTCTGGGCTCCCTGCGCGGGGCCAATTCTGGGCCTGATCCTGACCGGAGCAGCTCTTGGCGGAGCGAGCGTTCGCACAGTATTTCTTCTTCTCGCCTACGCTGCTGGAGCGGCCAGTTCGCTTGCCGTCGCATTACTTGCCGGAGGTCGCGCCTTCGCTGCAATGAAGCGCTCGCTCGGAGCGGACGAATGGATTCGACGCATTCTGGGAGTCGCGGTTCTTGCCGGAGTTGTGGCCGCTGCGCTTGGCGTCGACCGTGGCCTGCTCACGCGCCTCTCGCTCTCCAACACGGCCAATCTGGAGCAGAGACTCGTTAATCGCCTCCATCCGCAGAGCGCGCCCACGGTCGCCTCAAACGACCAGAGCATGTCTGCGAATCCGAATCAGGAACCCGTCGCGGATGCAATGACCGGCCCCTCCGCAAACAACACTGCACCCGGGCCAGCGCTTGCCAAGATCACTGGCGCGACGGCGTGGATCAACTCTGCCCCACTTACTCCTGCATCCCTTCGCGGCAAGGTCGTTCTCGTCGATTTCTGGACCTACTCCTGCATCAACTGCCTACGCACGTTGCCCTATATTCAGGCGTGGAATGCAAAGTACAAGGACAGCGGCCTCGTCATCATCGGCGTCCACACACCGGAGTTTCCCTTCGAGAAGGATGAGGCGAACGTGCGCAAGGCGGTCACAGATCTCGGCATCGCCTATCCCGTGGCCATGGACAACAACTATCGCATCTGGCGCAACTTCAACAACGAATACTGGCCAGCGCACTACTTCATCGACGCCACCGGACACCTTCGCTACCACCACTTCGGCGAGGGAAACTACGCCGAGTCCGAGAGCTGGATTCGCAGCCTTCTGGAGGAAGCCAACCACAACCCCCTTCCCGCAACCACCGCAAACATTGCTCCTACTGGCTTTGCTGCTGCGTCCAACTCCAGTCAGATGAACTCGCCAGAGACCTACATCGGCTACGACCGCGCAGAAAACTTTGCCTCTGCCGGAGGACTCGATCAGGACGAGGCGCAACTCTATCATCAACCGACCGAACTCAAACTGAATCAGTGGGCCTTCGATGGAAGCTGGCGAGACGGAGGCCAGATCGCCACCGCGCTCACAGCCTCCAGCAGCATCGTCTATCGCTTTCACGCACGAGATCTTCACCTCGTTCTGGGGCTGGCAAGGGGCGGCAACCCGATTCGTTTCCGTGTAACGCTCGACGGCAAAGCTCCCGGCGCGGATCATGGAATCGACACCGACGCCGATGGCTACGGCACTGTGACGAGTGATCGTCTCTATCAACTGATTCGTCAAAGCGGCAACATTCAGGATCGAACCTTTCGCATCGAATTCCTCGCGCCCGGAGTGCAGGCCTACGCGTTCACCTTCGGCTGAGTTGCTGACAGCTCAACGTCATCGCAATCAAGGAGAAGATTCCCATGAGAATCAATCGTCGCAACTTTCTTCTTACCGCATCGGGAGCCATCGCAGGCTCTGCGCTCTGGTCGTTGCATCGAAGTACACTGCAAGGCGTAGAGGCAGCCACAGATAAAGCAGTTCCTGGCACAGTCACAGTCATCGCATTTTCGCCTGCGGGAAAGCCCCTCGGCAAAGTCACCGTTCCTCGCGTCATCAAGACAGACGCAGAGTGGCAGCAGCAACTCTCTCCCATTTCATTTGAAGTAACTCGACACGCAGGCACGGAGCGCGCCTACACCGGAAACTCATGGAACCTACATGAACGCGGCCTCTATCGCTGCATCTGCTGCGACAACGCACTCTTCAGCTCGGAGACAAAGTTCGACTCGGGCACGGGATGGCCGAGCTTCTGGCAACCCATCGCCAAGGAGAACGTCATCGAGACGCATGACAGAAGCGACGGCATGGATCGCACCGCCGTCTCCTGCCGAGAGTGCGACGCGCACCTTGGCCACGTCTTCAACGACGGGCCACGCCCCACCGGACTGCGCTACTGCATGAACTCCGCCGCCCTGCGCTTCGTTAAACTCGCCTAGCAGCGCACTCGCAGGTCTGTCTTCTGTCTTCTGCCTTACGAGAGACGCGCTAATTGTTGGGTAGCTGTGCAGTGTTCCATCCGCCGCCGAGCGCCATCTGGAGTTGTGCGCTGGCGACGATGCGGCGCGCGACCAATGCGGCTGCGGCGCGTTCGTCGCCATACTGAATCGTCTGGTTGGTGAGGACTTCGAGGTAGGTGGTAAGTCCGTGTTTGTAGCGCAACAGCGAGAGATCGGTGCTGTGCCGAGCGGCATCCACCGCGCGTTGCTGCACTGCGGCCTCCTGCTCCAGCACACGCAGCGCCGCAAGCTGATCCTCCACATCGCGGAAGGCCGACAGCACCTGTTCGCGATAGAGCGCCGTGGCTTGCTCGCGTTGCGCCAGAGCGTAGTCCACCTGTGCTCGTCGCCGACCCGCGTCGAACAAAACCTCGCTGGCCGCAGGCCCACCGCTCCACTGCGCACTGCTGGAGTTGAAGAGTTGACTGATGTGCGAACTCTCCACGCCCCCCGTCGCGCCCAGCGTGATGTTGGGGTAATACGCCGCCTTCGCCACGCCGATCAGAGCGTTGGCTGCCGCCACGCGTCGCTCTGCCGCAGCAATGTCTGGACGCCGCTGCAACAGCTCAGAAGGCACGCCCGTCGGCGCCGCAGGAGGATCGCCGCCCAGCGGCTGCTCTGCAATGCGGAAGTTCGTTGCCGGCTCGCCAACCAGCACCGCAATCGCGTGTTCATACTGCGCACGCTGCACTCCGAGGTCGATGAGTTGCGCGCGCGCCTCTTCAAGCTGCGCCTGAGCCTGCGCCACATCGCTCTCTGTACTTACGCCGCCCTTCAAGCGAACCTGGGTAAGCTGCAACGTCTGCGTGTACGCGTCGATGGTGGTACGCAACAACTGCGCCTGTAGGTCAAGTCCGCGCAGTTGCAGATAAGTCACCGCGAGCAGTCCCTGCAAACTCAGCCGCGTGTTGGCAAGGTCTGCGGCAGAGGCCTGCGCGCTGGCCGAACTCGACTCGATCTGCCGCCGCACACTACCCCAAAAGTCCGGTTCCCAGGAGATGCTCAAAGGAATTAAAAACGCCCAATAGCTCTGCTCACTTCCCGCAGTCTTCAGCGGAGTCGTGCTGGAGATGCGATTACGCGAGGCCGATCCACCCAGCGAGACCGTCGGATAAAGCGACGAGTGATTCTCTCGCACCAGATCGTGCGCCTGCTCGTACGCATGAAGCGCCGCCGCAATGCTCTGGTTCGCCGTAGCGCATCGCGCCTCCAGCCCATTCAGCTCTGCGCTCTGATAGACGCTCCACCACGCACCGCGATCCGCTGCATCCGCAGGCTTGGCCGCGGCCCAATCGCCATTGTGGCCGTCGTCAGAAAACGTCGGCGGAGCAGGCACGGTCGGAGGCTTGTAGTTCGGCCCAACCGTCTTGCAACCGCTCAGCGCAAGCACAGCCAGCAACGCAACTCCGCAAGTGCGACGCAGCTTCATTGCTTGCCCCCCGCCGCGCTTCCGGTCGAGACGACGCGCACCAACTCGCCGTCGGTCAGCGAGTCGGGAGGATTGGCAATGACCGATTGTCCCGGCGCAAGCCCGCCCATAATCTCCATCGTCGAGCCAGAGTCGCGCCCTTGCGTCACGCGCACAATGTGGGCGTGATGCGACGCGTCCACCGTCGCAACATGCAGCCCGTCGGGTTCCAAAATCAGCGCGCTGATCGGCACAATCAGAGCGGGAACATTGCTCGAAACATTCAGATGAACCTCTACGTAACTACCCGGCAACAGCTCGCCCGAGCGGTTATCCACGTCGATCTCAGCCAGCAGCGTGCGCGTCGCCGGATCCACCGCGTCCGAGGATCGCACCAGTTTGCCGTGGAAGACGCGTCCCGGATACTGCGGTAACGTCAACGTCGCCGTCACGCCGTTCTTCGCGTCTGGCGCATAGATCTGCGGCACGTTGACGAAAACGCGCAGCGTACCTATCGCCGATAGATCGAAGACCTCCTTGCTTCCGGAGATCGTTCCCGCACCCGAAGTAGTCGTGCTTCCCGCCGTAGTAACCAACTGACCAATGTCGAGGTTGCGCGCCGTAATCACGCCATCAAACGGAGCCACGATGCGCTCGAACGACTGCATCTCCTGTAGCCGCCGCACGTTCGCCTGCGCCGATGCGACCTGCGTATTGCGCGCCTCATACTGCGCCACGGCGTTATCCGTATCCTGCTGCGAGACCGCGTTCTGCCCAATCAATCCGCGGTAACGATCCGCCGTCACCTTTGCCAAAGAAGCGTTGCTCACTGCCGTCGCCAGATCGGCCTTGGCCTGCGAGAGTTGCTGATCCAACTCCGGCGTCTCAATCACCGCCAGCAGTTCGCCCTTCTTCACATGCGAGCCAATGTCATGCGACCAGCTCTTCACATAGCCCGTTGTGCGCGCATAGATCGGAGCCATGGTGAAGGCTTGCATATTGCCCGGAAGCACAATCTCCCGCGCGTCCTTCTCAAAGACCGGCTGCTCCAACGCGACCGGCGGCGCAGCATTCGCATCGGTGTATTTTTCGAGCGTCGTATTTGCGTGAACGCGGCGCAGTATCCCCGCGGCAGCCAGAACCACAGCCACAACCAACGCTATGATGACCAGCGACAGCAGAGTACGGCGCGAGACCTCCGGCGTTACATCTTCATCGCTATCCGTTACTGGCAACTTCGAATTCATAGGTCTCTCTCCATCTGCGCTATTGGCGCGGGGTTAATCCAATTTGTCCGCTCGTGGATGTTCATGCCTGCGCCTCATCTGCGTCCATGGCCTCAGTCTCTTCGGCGGGCGAATCGTTGCGATGCATCAGCGAGAAGAAGACCGGAACAAAGGTCAACGTACCAAAGGTCGCCAGCAGCAATCCACCAATAACGGCGCGGCCCAGCGGAGCATTTTGCTCGCCGCCATCGCCCAGTCCCAGAGCCATCGGAACCATGCCGATAATCATCGCCAGTGCAGTCATAATAACCGGGCGGAAGCGCGTGAAGCCTGCACTCAGCGCGGCATCCTTTGCGCTCAACCCAGCATCCATCTGCTCCTTGGCAAAGCTGACCACCAGAATCGAGTTGGCCGTCGCCACGCCCATACACATGATCGCGCCGGTCAGCGCAGGCACACTGATGTGCGTCCCGGTGAGGAAGAGCATCCAGATAATTCCCGCCATCGCTCCGGGCAGCGCGGCAATAATGATGAACGGATCGAGCCAGCTCTGAAAGTTCACCACGATCAGCGCATACACCAGCACAATCGAGAAGAGCAGTCCATACGCCAATCCCTGAAAGGAGCTGTGCATCGTCTGAATCTGTCCGCGCAAAAAGATCTGCGAGCCACGCGGCAACTTCGCTCTGTACTTGTCTACGATGCGCTCAACCTGACTCGCTACGCCGGCCAGATCCGTTCCCTCGACCGAGCCGTAGATGTCGATAATCGGCTGTGCGTTGTAGTGACTCACCGTTCCCGGCTCCACGCCGCGCTCCAGCGTTGCCAGGTTACCAAGAATCTGCGGCTGCGCACTCGATCCATTGGACGAGACGGGAAAGTTCTGTAGATCCTGTAGATTCTCCACCTCGTACTGCGGCGTCTGCACCGCAATGTTGTAGCTCACATGATTCTGCGGATTCAGAAAGAAGCTCGGCGAGGTCTGCGAGCTTCCGCTCAAGCTGGTCAGCAACGCCTGCCCCACATCCTTCTGGCTGTATCCAACCTCCTGTGCGCGCGTTCGATCCACGTTGACCGTCCACATTGGCTGGTTGAACGGCTGCTGAATGCGCAGATCCGTCGTGCCGGAGACGTGCGCAATCTCCTGCATCATCTGTTCCGCCAGAGCGCGATTCTCCGCCACCTTCAGTCCCGCCACCTGCACGTCAATCTGCGCAGGCAGTCCGAAGTTCAGAATCTGGCTCACCATATCCGTCGGCAGATAGTAGAACTCGACACCGGGAAACGCCGCTGTCAGCTTGTCGCGTAAAGCACGCGTGTACTCGATCGTCGGCCTGTGATCTTTCTCCAGCGAGACCAGAATATCCGCGTCCGCCGTGCCCACCGGAGCCGAGTTAGAGTAGGAAAGATTCAAGCTCGAATACGGCAGACCAATGTTGTCGATCACCGTGCCCAGTTCTTTCTGCGGAATCTCCTGACGAATCACGTCCTCAATCTGATCGCACAGTCGAGCCGTATCCTCGATGCGCGTTCCCGTCTGCGCGCGCACATGCAGCTTAAACTGTCCGCCATCGACCGAGGGAAAGAAGTCCTGTCCCAGCCACGGATACAGCAGCGCAATCGATACCACCCAAAACCCGACAATCAGCAGCAGAAACGCCGCTCGATATTGCAGACAGACTCGCAACACGCCGTGATACCAGTCGCGCAGCTTTTCAAAGTAGTGTTCGAAGGTAATCTGGAATCGCACGAAGGGATTGCGACTGGCGAGTGCCTGCTCCACACGATCATGTTCGTGCCCCTTCAGCAGATACTTCGCCATCGTCGGCACAACTGTGCGCGACAGAAAGTACGAGGCCAGCATAGCGAAGACGACCGCCTCAGCCAGCGGAACAAAAAGATACCGCGCCACGCCGCCCATAAAGAACATCGGCACAAAGACGATGCAGATCGCCAACGTCGAGACGAACGCCGGAACCGCAATCTGCGCGGCTCCGTTCAGAATCGCGTGTTCAACCTCGTTACCCTCTTCCAGATAGCGATTGATATTCTCAATCGTCACCGTAGCGTCGTCGACCAGGATGCCGACGGCCAGCGCCAATCCGCCCAACGTCATGATGTTGATCGTCTCGCCCAGCGCGGCCAGCGCCAGCAACGAGCAGATGATCGACAGAGGAATCGACACCGCAATAATCAGCGTCGAACGCCAGTTGCCGAGAAAGATCAGAATCATCACCGCGGTCAAACAGCCTGCAATGATCGCCTCGCGCACCACTCCGCTGATCGCCGAGCGCACGAAGACCGATTGATCCGAGATTGGGCGAATCTTCAACGCTGGCGGCAACTGCGCAGCAATCAACGGCAACTGCGCGCGCACATTGCCGATAATGTCCAACGTCGAAGCATCGCCCGTCTTCTGAATCGTCATCAGCGACGCTCGCTGTCCATCGACGCGAACGATATTGGTCTGCGGAGGAAATCCATCGCGTACATTGCCAACGTCGCGCACATAGATCGTTGTGCCATTGACGGTCTTGATCGGCAGGTCGTTCAACGCCTCAACCGAGTTCACCGCGCTATTGGTCTCGATCTGATAATCGACGTGGCCCATCTTGATCTCGCCCGCGGGCAGGATCACATTCTGCGACCCCATCGCCGTCACCACATCGGAGGCCGACAGACCATGCGCCTGCAACTTCTGGGTGTCGATGTCTACCTGAATCTGGCGCTGCTTGCCGCCGTATGGGAACGGAATCGAAACGCCCTGCACCGTTGCCAACTGAGTGCGAATAAAGTTCGCACCATAGTCAAACAATTGCTGCTCCGTCAGTCCGTCGCCCGACAGTCCGAGTTGCAGCACTGGCACACTCGACGCGCTGTACTGAATCACCAGCGGCGGCGTCGTTCCAGTTGGATACGACCGCAACGCAGTCTGTGAAATCGCCGTCACCTGCGCCACCGCCTGCGAGATGTTCACCGTCGGGCGGAAGTAGACCTTGATCACCGAGATGCCGTTCAGCGTCTGCGACTCCGTATGATCGATGTCATTGACCGTCGTCGTCAGACTGCGCTCGAACTGCACCGTAATCCGATCGCTCAGTTGTTGCGGAGAGAGTCCCGAGTAAGACCACAGCACGGTCACAACCGGAATATCGATATTCGGAAAAATATCGACCGGAGTCCGTTCGATCACCACTGGTCCTAGAAAGAACAACAGCAGCGACAGCACAACGAAGGTATAAGGTCTCCTAAGTGCGAGACGGACGATCCACATCCAAACTCCTTTGTGTTAGTACACAACCTGCACTAGCTGCACTGAATTCACCCAATTATCACAGCGAGCAAGTCAATTAAAGCAATTCAGAAATTGCTATAACCCGATTTGTTTGTCATTCCGCAGCGAAGCAAAGGAATCTGCTTTGACTCACTCCACAACGGTCTACACCATTACTGAAAAGGCTCTAAAACTTCAACAAACAACTCTGCTCAACAATATTCGTGCTTGTTTGACGATACCAGCTTCTTAAAAGACGCATCTCCTCGCGACCTCTCCTCTCTCATCATGCTGACAAAAAACGTAGAACACCAATTGCGTCAGATTCGGTATTCTCTAGCAATGGGTCTTCCCTCGTTCGCATCTCCGCTCCAGCAGCCCACACTCCGAACAGCCCTCCTCCTGCCGCTTCTGGCCATAGCGATTGCCCCGCGCCTCTCTGCGCAGAGCCAGACCAACGTATCCGTCGATACCACAGTCCTGATGCGTCACGCCGTGCAGCACCAGATCGCCGCCGACAGAAATCATCATCCCGTTTGCTATCTGGTTCACCGAACCGATGAACGCCGCGACACAACTAAGGAGATCATCGAGACCGCAGATGGCGACGTAGCCCGTCTGATCGCCATCGACGGCAAGCCGCTCAGCGCCGAAGCAAATCGCGCCGAACTCGCTCGCCTCGACGCCCTCGCCGCACATCCCGAGACGCAGGAGCGTCGCCACAAGAGCGAGCAGAAGGATGTCGAGACCAGCAACCACCTGCTAACCCTTTTCCCCAGCGCCTTCCTCTACCACTTCGAAGGCATGGTTCCCTGCCCCTCCGGCAAGTGCTATCACCTGAGCTTCACGCCCAATCCGCACTTCACCTCTCCAGATCTGGAGTCCAATGTTCTGCGCGGCATAGCTGGCGATGTCTGGATCGATGCTGCGCAGGAGCGCCTCACCCGGATCGAAGGCCACTTCATCGCCGAGGTCGACTTCGGCTTCGGAGTGATCGGCAAGCTCAACCGCGGAGGAACCGTCCTGCTCGAAGAGTCCGAGGTCGATGCGCACGATTGGGAGCTTACTCGCCTCACTCTTCACGTCACCGGCAAGGCGTTTCTAGTCAAATCCTTGAGCTTCCAGATCAACGAAGAGACGAGCCACTTCTCCCCTGTTCCCCCCGGCCTCAAGTACAGAGATGCGATCCAACTCCTGAAGAGTTCCACCCCAGACCTCTCCAATCGCAACAACTCACAATAGCCGCATAAATCATATTCAAAATAGCAGTGCCACCAATTCGTTTGTCATTCCGCAGCAAAGCGGAGAAATCTGCTTTTGCTTTTATCTGTCCACGACCAAGCACCCAGTATTTCGTAACGAGATAACGCCACGATGCATGAGCAGGCTACGTCGCAGATACCAACGTAAAACGGCCCACACCGAAGCATGGGCCGTCTCTGTTGATTCGCTATAGCGAGCGTTACTCGTTATCCGGTGGGCCCGACTCCGCAGCCGGTTCATCGCCGCCAGTGGTCGTAACCGGCAGAGTGCCCGGCTGACCCTTGACGCGAACGACAGTGATCTTCTCGAAGCCCTCCTTGAAGGTTGGCGGCTTCAATCGCTCGGCCATCTTGTGCATCACCTCGTCGCTCACCTGACGGTCGCGCTTGGCGTTGCGTTCGAGACATACAGCCAGAGGAACGTCAAAGAAGACCGCCTGCACCTCGTAACCGAAGCTCTTGGCCATCTTGATCCACTGCTTGCGCTCGTGAGTACTCAGGTTAGTGGCGTCAACGTAGTTCCAGGGCATCTTGGCGATCAGCCGCGCGCGCAGCAGACTGCGCAGCGTGGAAAAAACCAGTCCCTGATAACGCTGTTCCGTAATGTCGTCGAAGAGCAAGCTGCGCAGCAGATCGCTCGACAGCGGCGAGACTCCGCGGCGCTTGTACCAGGTCGTCTTGCCCGATCCGGGCAGGCCAATGGTCAGCACGACGTAGCCGCGCGGCTCCTTGGCAGAGACAGCGGTCTGCTCGTCGGGAGGCGTGGCCAGCGAATCCGGCTGCGTCTCCACAATCATCGTCTTCTCCGGTGCGGCAGGGGCATTCGGCGCAGAAGTCTCAGCCGCCTCAGCCTGAACGCTCGGCAGTAGCGAAGCGTGATCCGGCGTCACCGGCTCGACTTCCTGATCGATTTTTGCCGCATCCTCTACGGGAGCGACGGGGGGTTGGGCTAGCGGCTCCGGGTAGGTGGGGCGTAGCGGTGCCTGTTGATTCGAGGGCAGTTCCTGCCCACTCTTTCCAGTGGATTCCGATTCGTTCGGTCCACGTCTGGAACGTCTTCTCATGAGGTCGCGCATCCAATCGCGCACATTGCGCATACGTCGCTTGTAACACATACGGGGGGTGCAATGGAAATCTCGCGCACCAAGACGGGCACTCCCCCTGCGTCTTGAATACCTTGCCGCGACGTATTGCTACAGTCTGTCGAAAACATCAAATAACGATGAATTTGCGTTGGATAGTTGAAAAACATTGATCTATGGCGTGATCTCGATCACACATGATTGCAAAAAATCCCATAACTGTTTTACGCCCGCCCCTGCCGGTGATACCATCAAATCGGAAACAATCTCCAGATAAGCAGGCGCGAATTTACCCGTCGCGCAACGCAACTTCAAAGAACAAACAAGACAGGAGCAAGCGAAAATGGCTGTAAAGGTAGGTATTAACGGCTTCGGCCGCATCGGACGCAACGTCTTCCGCACCGCAATTGGCAACCCCGACATCGAGTTTGTCGCCGTGAACGACCTCACCACCCCGGCCACACTCGCTCACCTTCTCAAGTACGATTCGATTCTGGGCAACCTGAAGAACGAGATCACCCACGGCGAGGACTTCATCGCCATCGACGGCAAGAAGATCAAGGTCTTCGCCGAGCGCGACCCGGCCAAGCTGGATTGGGCCTCGGTTGGCGCACAGATCGTCGTTGAGTCGACCGGCTTCTTTACCGACGCGACCAAGGCCAAGGCTCACCTCGGCTCCACCGTCAAGAAGGTCATCATCTCTGCCCCAGCCTCCAACGAGGATCTGACGGTTGTTCTCGGCGTCAACGATGACAAGTACGATGCTGCCAAGCACAACGTCCTCTCCAACGCCTCCTGCACCACCAACTGCCTCGCGCCGGTTGCCAAGGTTCTCAACGACACCTTCGGCATCGTCAGCGGCATCATGACCACGATCCACAGCTACACCAACGATCAGGTCATTTTGGACACCCCGCACAAGGACATGCGTCGCGCCCGCGCCGCCGCTCTCTCGATGATCCCGACCAGCACCGGAGCCGCCAAGGCCCTGAAGCTCGTCATCCCCGAGCTGACCGGCAAGCTGGACGGCTTCGCCATCCGCGTCCCGACACCGAACGTCTCCATCGTCGACCTGACCTTCGTCGCCGAGAAGCCGATCAGCGCCGAGAGCATCAACGCCGCCGTCAAGGCTGCCGCTGCTGCTGGCCCGCTGAAGGGCTACCTCGCCTACACCGACGAAGAGCTTGTTAGCTCGGACTTCAAGGGCTGCTCGGCATCGAGCACCTTCGATTCCAAGCTGACCAAGGTCGTCGGCAACACCGGCAAGATCATCGCCTGGTACGACAACGAGTGGGGCTACTCCAGCCGCGTCACCGACCTCATCCAGTTCCTCGTCAAAAAGGGCCTGTAGTCCACTCCGGCAACCTCCAAGCCGCCACAAACAAGCATCCGCACCACC